>CAWESJ010000059.1:0-9707 GCA_963811015.1 uncultured Alphaproteobacteria bacterium
TGGGCTCACCATCGAGGATGTCGCGCATTGGCCCGAGCGGATCGAAGCCGTGGCCGCCGAGGACGTGAAGAAAGCGGCGCTCTGGCTCGACAAAAGGCGCAGCGTGACGGGCTTCCTGCTGCCGGCCGCGCCCGCCGCGTCCGCCCTCGAAAGCGACGTCGATCCCGCCCTCATCGCCGGCTGAGCGCAATTCTTCGCCGCGTTCCGGCCGCGCGCCGGGGCGCGGCTTTTTGGATTTGAAAGACATGACCGCACTTGCAAGCACCGAAAGCCCCTCGCGCGCAGCCGCCGTGCAGAAGGTTGTCTCGAAAGGCGGCATAGAGGCCTGGCTCGTCGAGGATTACGCGGTTCCTCTCGTCGCCCTCGAATTCGCCTTCAAGGGCGGCGCGTCGCAGGATCCGATCGGCAAGCCCGGCGTCGCCACGCTCCTCGCCGGCCTGCTCGACGAAGGGGCGGGTCCCTATGACGCCGAGGCCTTCCATCGCGCGCTCGACGAGGACGCGATCGAAATGTCCTTCTCGGCGGATCGCGATATTTTGAGCGGGCGCATGCAAACCTTGTCGCGCAACACCGCCCGCGCCTTCGAGCTGTTGCGGCTCGCCGTGTCCGACGCCCGTCTCGACGCCGAACCCTTCGCCCGCGTGGTGAGCCAGGTGACGGCGAGCCTCAAGCGCGAGGCGAACGATCCCGACTACGTCGCCGGCCGCGCCTTCCGGAGCCTGTCCTATCCGGGCCATCCCTATGGCCTGCCTGTGCGCGGCGACCTCTCGACTCTGCCGACCTTGAGCCGCGCCAATCTGATCGACATGCGGCGCCAAAATCTTCGCCCGCGACAATCTGAAGATCGCCGTCGTCGGCGCGATCGACGCGGCGACGCTCGCTGGCCATATCGACGACGTCTTCGGCGCGCTGCCGGAGAAATCCGATCTCGACCCGATCGCCCGATGCCGCCTTTTCGGGCGAAGGCGCGCGCCAGATCATCCCGAATCGACGTGCCGCAATCGACGATCCGCTTCGGCCGCCAGGGAATCGCCCGCAAGGATCCGGATTTCATCGCCGCCACCGTCGTCAATCATATTCTTGGCGGCGGCATATTCTCGGCGCGGCTCTTTCGCGAGGTGCGCGAGAAGCGCGGCCTCGCCTATTCGGTCTATTCCCAGCTCGCGACCTATGACCACGCCGCCATGCTGAGCGGCGGCACCTCGACCAAGAACGAGCGCGCCGCCGAATCGATGGAGGTGATCCAAGGCGAGATCGCAAATCTCGCCGAGCACGGCCCGACCGAGCAGGAGCTCGACAAGGCGAAGAAATATCTCATCGGCTCCTATGCGCTGCGCTTCGACACCTCGACCAAGATCGCCGGCCAGCTCGTCCATCTTCAGACCGAGGGGTTCGGCGTCGAATATCTCGACGAGCGCAACCGACTCATCGCCGCGGTGAAGATGGAGGACGCCAAACGCGCCGCCAAGCGCCTTTTCGGCGACGCCAAGCTGCTCGTCACAGTGGCGGGGCGGCCGGAGGGGATGTGAACAACAAACCCAGGCGGTCGATTTTCCATAAGCATGCGCGCCAATGGCTTTAGTGCTAGGGATCGACGCCGCTTGGACCGTCAAAAACTGCAGCGGTGTTGCGCTGCTTCATTGCTCCGATCGGAGCGACGAAATAATTGCCGTGGCTCCGTCTTATGAGGGCCTTACTAAACTCGCAGATGGCGTCGAGGTAAATTGGCGTACAAAAGAAGCCGTTGAGCCGGATATTGGACGCCTGCTTGAATGCGCGTCTGTATTGGGCAAAGCAAAGGTCGGAGCTTCAAAAATAGATATTGTGGCGATCGACATGCCAATGTCGCTTGCGCCCATCATTGGCCGCCGCGACGCTGACCAAAAGGTGTCGCAAAAGTTTGGCGGGCGTGGGGCGTCCGTCCATAGTCCCAGCGCGAATCGGCCCGGTCGCTGTGGTGAAATCCTTGCTGAAGGTTTCATCGAGGCGGGTTTCACGCTTGCCACCGGAGCAAAAACTAGCGGCGATGGCCCACATCTTGTCGAAGTCTTTCCGTTAGCCGCGTTGGTTCAGCTTATGAACCTGCAGTTCCGTCCTCCGTACAAGGTCACCAAGAGATATTCGGAATGGAGAGGCTTGGCGCAAGAAAAGAGGCTGGATGAACTCTACTCAGAGTGGCGCAAAATCCTAACCGCTTTGAAATTTGAAATTCCTGACCTAAAATTCGACCTGCCTGAACGGTCTTCAGTTTCTTCATATCGTTCCTTAAAACCCTACGAAGACGCCCTGGACGCCATCATATGCGCCTGGGTTGGAGCATGCTTTCTTCGGGGCCGCGCCGGCTCATTTGGCGATCATGACGCTGCTATCTGGATTCCAACTTCATCCGATACACGCCGCCAGCTGTAGCTATGCGGAGCCCACGGCTGCCGGAGGATATTTCGACCGAAGAAGCTCTGGAAAAGCTTCTCGCGCTCAATCTTACGCGCGCTTCCGCCGACGCCAAAGGGTAGAGTGAGTGCGCAACAGAATCCCTCACCCTGAGGAGTGAGCGCAGCTCACGTCTCGAAGGGCGAGGGGCCGCCTCATCCTTCGAGACGCTTGCTCCGCAAGCTCCTCAGGATGAGGGTTTTGGAGCATAAGGCCAAGCCCATGCCCGTCCGCCGCCTCGATCCTGTTCTCATCGACCGAATCGCCGCCGGCGAGGTTGTCGAGCGGCCGGCCGCGGCGCTGAAGGAATTGATCGAAAACGCGCTCGACGCCGGCGCGAGCCGGATCGACATAGCCATTGAGGCCGGCGGGCGAAAGCTCATCCGCGTCGCCGACAATGGCTCGGGGATGGACGCGCAGGATCTCGATCTCGCCGTCGAGCGCCATGCAACCTCGAAACTGCCCGACGGCGATCTCTCCGCCATCGCCACGCTCGGCTTTCGCGGCGAGGCGCTCCCCTCGATCGGCTCGGTCGCGACGCTCGAAATTTCGTCCCGCGCGGAAGGCTCGCCGCACGCCTTCAAGATCTGCGTCGATCAGGGCCGAAAGCATGGCCCCGCGCCCTGCGCGCGGACGCTCGGCACGCAGGTTGAGGTCCGCGATCTTTTCGCGGCGACCCCGGCGCGGCTGAAATTCCTGAAAACCGATCGCGCCGAGGCCCGCGCCTGCGCCGATGTCGCGCGCCGCCTCGCCATGGCGCATCCATGCGTCCGCTTCGGCTTCGGCGGCGACTCCGTCGCGAGCTTCGACCTGCCGGCCTGCGAGGCGAGCGAGGCCGGCCTTCTGACCCGTCTTTGCGAGATCATGGGGGATGAGTTTCGCGCCAATGCGCTGCGGGTTGACGCGCGGAGAGAGGGCCTGAGCCTCGAAGGCTTCGCCGGGCTGCCGACCTGGCACCGCGCCAACGCCTCGGAGCAATATCTCTATGTCAATGGGCGGCCGGTCCGCGACAAGCTCTTGTCTGGCGCGGTGCGCGCCGCCTATATGGATTACCTCCCGCATGGGCGCCATCCCGCGCTCGTCCTTTTCCTCGACCTCGATCCGCACGAGGTGGACGTCAATGTCCATCCGGCCAAGGCGGAGGTGCGGTTTCGCAATTCGGGCCTCGTGCGCGGCCTGATCATCGGCGCATTGAAGCAGAGCCTCTCGGCGGCGCTGCATCGCGCGACTCCGGCCAATGGCGCGGCGGCTCTCGATGCGATGGCGCGGCGCGCGGGCGGCCCCCTTGGCGGGTGGCCGCCGGATCGCCCGGTCTCCGATTGGGATTGGCGCCGATCGCCCGCGCATCCGCCGTCATCCGTTCCGGGCTTCGCCGAGCCGCCGGCGCCGGGCTTCGCCGATCTCCCGGCGTTCGACGCGGCGCTCGCCGTCGATGCGCGGGCGCATGAGGCGCAGCCTGCGCCGCAGTTCCTCGATGCGCCGCTGGGCGCCGCGCGGGCGCAGATCCATGACGCCTATATTCTCGCGCAGACGCGCGACGGCATAATCCTGGTTGATCAGCATGCGGCGCATGAACGCCTCGTCTATGAACGGCTGAAAGCCGCGCGGGCGGGCGACACGGTCGAACGGCAAGCGCTGCTTATTCCGGCCATCGTCGAATTGGGACGAAGCGACGTCGAGCGGCTCGCCGACGCCGCGCCGCTGCTTGCGCAATTCGGCCTCATCGTCGAGCCCTTCGGGCCGGGCGCCGTGGCGGTCGTCGAAATCCCGGCCGCGTTGAAGCTCGACGACGTCCAACGTCTCATGCGCGACCTCGCGGCGGCCCTGCGCGAGGACGACCGCGCCGCGGCGCCTTTGGAAAAGCGCTTGGATCATGTGCTCGCGACCATGGCCTGCCACCATTCGGTGCGCGCGGGGCGGCGTCTCGGCGCCGATGAGATGAATGCGCTGCTGCGCGAGATGGAGCGCACGCCGGGCTCGGGCCAGTGCAATCACGGCCGCCCGACCTATATCGAGTTGAAGCTGAGCGATGTCGAAAAATTGTTCGGCCGCAAATAGGGCGAACCCGCTTTCATGAATGTTTTGCTTCTGGGCTCGGGCGGACGCGAGCACGCCATCGCCATCGCGCTGGCCAAAAGCCCTCTGCTGACGAAGCTTTTCGTCGCCCCGGGCAATCCGGGCATGGAAGGCGTCGCCCATATGATCGCGCTCGATGTGGCGGACCATTCCGCCGTCGCGGATTTTTGCAAGCTTATGCACGTCGATCTCGTGGTCATCGGACCGGAGGCGCCGCTCGTCGCCGGCCTTGTGGACGATCTCGCGGCGGCGGGGATCAAGGCCTTCGGCCCGAGCCGGGCGGCGGCCAGGCTCGAAGGGTCCAAGGGCTTCAGCAAGGATTTCTGCCGCCGCTTCAATATCCCGACGGCGGCCTATGCGCGCTTTGGCGCCGCAGCCGCCGCAAAGGCCTATGTGCGGGAGAAAGGCGCGCCAATCGTCGTCAAGGCGGATGGGCTCGCCTCCGGCAAGGGCGTCGTCGTGGCGTCGAGCCTCGGCGAGGCGGAAGCCTCGATCGACATGATGTTTTCGGGCGGCTTCGGCAAGGCCGGAGAGGAGATCGTCGTCGAGGCGTTTCTCGCCGGCGAGGAAGCGTCCTTCTTCGCGCTCTGCGACGGGCGCCGCGCGCTGGCGCTGGCCTCGGCGCAGGATCACAAGCGGGTCGGCGAGGGCGAGACGGGGCCGAACACCGGCGGCATGGGCGCCTATTCGCCGACGCCGATCATGACGGCCTCGATGAGCGAAAGGGTCATGCGCGAGATCGTCGCGCCGACGCTTGAAGGCATGGCGGCGATGGGCGCGCCCTTCAAGGGCGTGCTTTTCGCCGGGCTTATGCTTGGCGCCGAGGGGCCGAAGCTCATCGAGTTCAACGTGCGCTTCGGCGATCCGGAAACGCAAGCCATTCTGCCGCGTCTCGAAGAGGATATTCTCGCCCTCATGCTCGCCTGCGCCGAGGAACGTCTGCCGGAGCGCGCGGCGCGGCTCTCGCCGCAAACGGCGCTGAGCGTCGTTCTCGCCGCCGAGGGCTATCCCGACGCGCCGCGCCGGGGAAGCGAAATTCGCGGGCTCGCGCGCGCCGCCTCCATGCCTTTCATATCGATTACCCATGCCGGGACGAAGCGCGAGGGCTCAAAGCTTGTCGCGAACGGCGGGCGAGTCCTCAATGTCACAAGCCTTGGCGTCGATGTGGCGGAGGCCCGCGCGCGCGCCTATGCGGCGATCGAGGCGATCGACTGGCCGGAAGGATTTGCCGCCGCGATATAGGCTGGCGCGCGTTGAAGCCTGTTTGAAACGCCGGAATTTTTCAGCCCGCGCGGACGAAGGCGACCTGCGTATCGCCGTAAAGGCGCGTCTCGATCAAGGCGAAGCCTTCCGGCAAGGGGATGTCGGCCTGCGCTTGTTCCTCGACGACGAGCAGCGCCTCCTTGTCGAGCCAGCTGCCGTCGCGCAAGGCGATCAGCGCTTGCGGCGCGAGGCCCTTGCCATAGGGCGGATCGAGAAAGGCGAGGCTGTATCGCTCTTGCGCTAAGGCGAGGCCGAGCTTCCTTGCGTCCCGGCGCAGGATTCGCGCCGCCGCGCCGAGGCCGAGGCTTTCCACATTGGTTTTGACGAGCGCGCAGGCTGCGGCGCTCTTATCGACGAGAAGCGCGGAACGCGCGCCGCGCGAGAGCGCTTCGATCGCCATCGCGCCCGTGCCGGCGAAAAGATCGAGGACGGCGGCGCCGTCGAGCGGGTCGCCATAGGAATGCGCGAGAATATTGAAGATCGTCTCGCGCAGACGGTCCGAGGTCGGGCGGATCGCGGGCGCGGCCGGGCTTTTCAGGCCTCGTCCTTTCAACCTGCCGCCAATGACGCGCATCAGAGCATGATGCCGAAAAGTGGAGACCGGTTTTCGGGCGACATCATGCTCTAATTCTTTGATGAGAGACGGATCGAGCCTTCAGATGGGATCGCAAGGCGATTCCTTCTGAAGGCATCCGACTCGAAAACTCAGCGCTTGTCGCGCGGGCGCCCTTTTCCGGGTCCGCCGCCGCGCGCAGGTCCGGCTCCCCGCGCGGGTCCGCCTTTTGCGCTGGGTTTTCCACCCGCCGCAGCTCCGCCGGGCCGGTCGGGGCGGCGACCCTGGGTCTCGCCCTTCGGCGCGGCCGGGCGCGGACGCGCCTCGAAGCGCTTGGCGGCGGGCTCGCGCGCGCCCTGAGCCGGAGGCTTTTCCCGACGCGTGCGCTGGCGGTCTCGCAATCCGTCGCTGGCGGAGGCCGGGCGGCTCGCGGACGCGGCGGCATGACGCGCGGGGCGCTCCCCCTCGGTCTTGCTTGGCGGCCTCGTCGGGCGCGATCGTCCCTCGAACACTTTGGCTGAAGGCTCCCGGGCGCCGCGCGCGTCAGGCTTTTCAAAGCGCGTCCGCTTTCCCTCTCGCTCTCCCTCGGTCGCAGAGGCCGGACGGCGCGCCGACGCGGCGCCATGGCGCGCGGGGCGCTCCCCCTCGGTCTTGCCTGGCGGTCTTGTCGGGCGGGACCGTCCCTCGAAACTTTTGCCGGAAGGCCCGCGGGCGCCTTGCCCGCCAGGCTTTTCAAAATGGCTTCGCTTCTCCACGCGCGATCCTTTGCCCGTCGGGGCGGCTTCGTCGTCGCGGCTTTTTCGTTCGGCGTCGAAACGGCGGCCATTGCGCGTGGCGGCCGGCCCGGGCTTGCCCTGTCTCGCCTCGGCTGGAACGAGCCGTTCGATCTGGATCGTCCGTCCATTCCGATCCTCGGTCTCGCGCCGCTCGATCCGCTTTCGCGCGCCGCTCTGCGTTGCGCGCTCCTCCGCGCGCAGAGCGGAAATATGCTTGCGCGGGCCTCGGCTCGGCTTGACCTTCGGCTCGGCGGACGGCGTCCGCTCGCGCGATTGCTTGACCCCCGGCTTTGTCGCGCGGCCATTGCGCGGCGCGGCGCGTTTTTGGTCGAGGCCGCCCCCCGCCCGTGGGCGCGCCTCGGCGGCCCGCGTCGGGCGACGGCGCTCAATCTCTTGCGGCGGCTCGGGCGGCTCCGGCGCCGGGCTCGAAAAATCGACGCCGGCGGCCTTGGCGAGCGATGGTCCGAGCTGGTCGCGCAGGACGCGCTGACGCACTTCCTCGACCGCGCCTTCAGCCAATTCGCCGAGCTGGAACGGCCCGAAGGAAAGCCTGATGAGCCGGTTCACCACCAGGCCGAAATGTTCGAGCACGCGCTTGATCTCGCGGTTTTTTCCTTCGCGCAGGGCCAGCGTCATCCAGCTGTTCGCCCCTTGCTCGCGATCGAGCGTGGCCTCGATGCCGGCGTAATTCACCCCGTCGATGACTATGCCGTCGCGCAGACTGTCCAGAACGGCTTGATCGGTCTCGCCCTTGGCGCGCACGCGATAGCGCCGGACCCAGCCGGTCGCGGGCAATTCGAGGACTCTGGCGAGACCGCCGTCATTGGTCAGAAGCAGGAGGCCTTCCGTATTGATGTCGAGCCGGCCTATGCTCACGACGCGGGGACCGTCCGGCCAATGCTCGCGCAAATAGTCGAAAATCGTCGGCCGGCCTTCGGGGTCGCTGTCCGTGCTCACCAGCCCGCGCGGCTTGTGGAACAAGAAAAGCCGCGTGCGGGCGCGGGCCGCGAGGGGCTCGCCGTCGACGGTGATCTTGTCGGCGGCGGCGACATTGACGGCCGGGTCCGTCACGAGCGCGCCGTTCAATGCGACGCGGCCGCCGCCGATCCAGCTTTCAGCGGTGCGGCGGGAGCAAAGCCCGGCCCGCGCCATGACCTTGGCGATCCGCTGCGCGCCGCCTTGGTCGGGGCTTTGCTCGGGGTCAGGCGCGCGGACAGGCTCCTTCTTCAGGCTGCGCCCTTTCGCGGGGCCCTTATGCGCCGGACGCGCTCTCGCGGCGAATTTGTTCGAGGGATTTGCGGCGGCGCGAGGGGAGGCCTCGCCGCGCGGCGGCGGCGCGCCTTCCTTTCGCATATGTCCGCGATCGGGCGAACCGCGCGAGGGGCGGAAAGGACGGCTGTCTTTGGTTGGGCGATCGCGCATGAAACCTGATAACAGAGTTTGAGCCCAAAGGGGAATTAAGACGCGCGGCGCCAGCTGTCGCCCGGCGTCTTTCGGATCGACCGCGAAATGCCGCAAACCGAAAGCGATCCCATGTCCTGCGCTTTTCAGGAAGCGCAAGCCGCGTTCGCGCGCGGCGAGGTTCCTGTCGGGGCCGCGATCGCCCGCGGCGGCGAGATCCTGTCGCGCGCGGGAAATCGGACCTTGCAGGACAGGGATCCGACGGCGCATGCCGAAATCCTGGCCATTCGCGCCGCCTGCCTGACGCTCGGCTCGGAACGACTGACCGGCTGCGATCTATACGTCACGCTTGAACCCTGCGCCATGTGCGCGGCGGCGATTTCCTTCGCCCGCCTGCGCCGCCTTTATTGGGCCGCGCCCGATCCGAAGGGCGGCGCGGTCGAGCATGGCCCGCGTTTTTTCGCGCAGTCCATTTGCCATCACGCGCCGGAGCTCTACGGCGGCATCCGCGAGACCGAGGCCGCCGATATATTGCGGCGTTTTTTCGCCGCGCGGCGATAGAGGCGGAGCCCGATGCGCTGCGGGAGGTCGAAATGTCCCGCGCCGGCAAGCCGGGTCAGGGCGCCAAGCCGGGCGCATCTTTCTCCACCACGAAATCGATCAGCTTCGCGGCCTCGGCGCCGCGGTTCTCGAAACTATAGGCGGTGCTGGCGGGGATGTTGACGCTCATGCCGGGCTTGAGCTCCAACGCCGGCCGCCCCTCGACCTTCAGGACAATGTCGCCTTCGAGGACATAGGCCAATTGGACGCCGGGATGGACAAAAGGCGGAACGACGCCATGCGCCGCGATCGTGACCAGATCCATGAAGCCGACCCGGTCAGGCGGAATTTCGAGCTTCTGCAGTTCCGAACGCTGCAATGGGGCTTGCTCGGCCCGGCCCGATGCAAGTTGAGAAAATGCGGCAAACGAAAGACAGACGACGATGAGGCGCTTTTGCAATTTTTCCTCCCAATATGACGAGTGTCGGATCGCTCCGGGAATCGCTTGAAACGAAAGAGTTAACCATGTTCTCGCGAGACATCGGATATAGCCAATGTCCAAATGTTGAAAAACGCGGTCAGGTTTTTCAAACTATTGCGCTGGCCGAACGGCCGTCGATTCCGGCTTCGCGATCTTGTCACATGTCTTAATTCAGCTTTGGTCCGCT
>CAWESJ010000060.1:0-10402 GCA_963811015.1 uncultured Alphaproteobacteria bacterium
ATGTCCCTGTACTGGTTCAGTTCAGGTATTGTTCTCGGGGCGATCGCCATCGCGCTGCTTCAGATGGCCGGAGCGCCCCTGGCGTTCCTCTTTCTCGCAATGGGCGCCGGCGCCTTGCTGGCGAGCGTCTGGATGCTTCGAACCATGCCGACGAACCCGCTTCGAGATTTCCTTTGGATCCTCTTTCGCGTTGTTTTTCGGCTCGAGATTAGCGGCGGCGAAAATCTGGCGAAGGCCGGTTCAAACCCGATCTTCGCGCTCAATCATTTGAGCTTTCTCGACGCCGCCGTCGCCCTGTCGATCCTTCCCAGGGAGCCCGTTTTCGCCATCGACCACGACATCGCGCGGCGGTGGTGGGTGAGGCCCTTCCTGCGCTTCGTCCGCGCGCTGCCGCTCGACCCCGCCCGGCCGCTGGCCACGCGCAGCCTTATCAACGCGGTCAAGGCCGGCGATCCCATTGTGATCTTCCCGGAGGGCCGGCTCACCGTCACCGGCGCGCTTATGAAAGTCTATGACGGCGCGGGCCTCATCGCCGAAAAATCCGGGGCCTTGGTTGCGCCGGTGCAAATCGAAGGGCTCGAGGCGACGATCTTTTCGAAGCTCGGTCGCGCGCAAGTCCGCCGCCGCTTGTTCCCGAAAGTGAGTCTCACGGCGATCGAGCCGAGCCGCCTCAACGTTGACGGCGCCCTCAAGGGAAAGGCGCGCCGGCGGGCGGCGGGCGCGGCGCTTTATCAAATCATGTCGGACCTGATCTTCCGCACGACGCCAATGGACCAAACGCTTTTCGACGCCGTGGTCAACGCCGGCCGCCGGCATGGCTGGAGCCGTATCGCGGTCGAAGATCCGGTCAGCGGCAAGCTCAGCTACCGCAGGCTTCTCATCGGCGCGCGCATTCTCGGCGGCAAGCTGACGCCCCACGCAGGGGCGGGAGAAGCGCTCGGCATCATGCTGCCGAGCTGCAACGCCGCCGCCGCCGCCTTCCTCGCCGTCTCGTCAGCCGGACGGGTCCCGGCCATGATAAATTTCACGGCAGGCGCCGCCGCCATTCTCTCGGCTTGCGCCGCGGCGCAGGCGAGGACGATCGTCACATCGCGCGCCTTCGTCGAGAGGGCCAAACTCGAAAAGCTCGTCGCCGCGATCGAGTCGACGGTCAGGATCATCTATCTCGAAGATCTCCGCAGAACCATCTCCGTCGCCGACAAGGCCGCCGCCATGCTCGGCTGGCGGCGCGCGCGCGTCGCCCGAAGCGCCGATGACGCCGCAGTAATCCTGTTCACCTCCGGATCGGAGGGCGCCCCCAAGGGCGTCGTGCTTTCACATCGCAACATGCTGGCCAATGCGGCGCAGGCCGCCGCGCGGATCGACTTCGGCCGCGCCGACAAGGTCTTTAACGTCCTGCCTGCGTTCCATTCGTTCGGCCTGACGGTCGGCCTCATCCTGCCGCTGGTCTCGGGCGTCCCCGTCTTCCTCTACCCGTCGCCTTTGCATTACCGGATCATTCCGGAACTCGTCTACAGCGCGAATGCGACGATCCTGTTCGGCACGAACACGTTTTTGTCGGGTTATGCGCGGTCGGCCAATCCTTATGATTTCCGCTCGCTGCGCTATGTGCTCGCCGGCGCCGAGCCGGTGACGGAGGCGACGCGGCCGATCTATGATGGAAAAATTCGGCCTGCGCATTCTCGAAGGCTATGGCGTCACCGAGACCGCGCCGGTGCTGGCGTTCAACACGCCGATGTTCAACAAATCCGGCACGGTCGGGCGGCTGATGCCTGGCATGGAGGCCCGGCTCGAGAAGGTCGCCGGGCATCGAGGAGGGCGGCCGGCTGTTCGTTCGCGGGCCAAATGTCATGCTCGGCTATCTGCAAGGCCGACCAGCCCGGCGTGCTACAGGCCGCCGGCGGAGGGCTGGCACGACACCGGCGACATCGTCGCGATCGACCCCGATGGATTTCATCACGATCAAGGGCCGCGCCAAGCGCTTCGCCAAAATTGGCGGCGAGATGATTTCGCTCGCCGCCGTGGAGGCTCTGGCCGCCGAGCTTTGGCCGGATTCACAGTCCGCCGTCATCGCCGAGAGCGATGCGCGCAAGGGCGAGCGCCTCGTTCTGCTGACGCAGCAAACGAATGCGACGCGCGCGGAATTTCAGGCTTTCGCCAAATCCAAGGGCGCGTCGGAGCTCATGCTCCCGGCCGAGGTCATGATCGCAGCCGACATGCCGCTCCTTGGCTCCGGCAAAACGGATCTCGCCGGCGCGGCGCAACTCTTGAAGCAGCGTAGGGCGGAGCTCGACGCCGCATGACGCAGCCTCTAGAAGGTAAGGCCTGCTTGCAGGAGGCCTTTGGTTGCGCGGTTATAGGTTTGGGCGCCGCTGTCCGAGCCATAGGTATGGGCGACCATGGCCTTGAGGAGAAAATTGCGCCCTGGCGAATATTCATAGGTTGCGTAATAGCCGAGGCCGATGTCGTTCAGCTGGGTGTAGCTCTTCTGGATCGTCGTGTAGGAGCCGTTCTCGAGCCAGGCCGCGCCGACGTCGGTGAAGACGCCGACCGCATGGCGGTAGCCGTAGAGCGCAGGCAGCGCGTATCTGAGCTCCGGCGTCGCCAGATAGCCGCTGTCCCCGCTCAAGCCCTCGTCATAGGAGCGCACGCCCCAATAGCCGGTGAGGCTCATCTGCTGGCTCGAATCGAGATTGCCCGACAGCGATTTCTGCGCCCGCAACAGGGTCGTGAGCGACAGTTTCTCGTCAAGCGCGAGGGTCGCGGTGAACAACAGGTTGAGCCTGGCGTAGTTTCCCGCCGTGTCTATGCTCGCGACATTGGCCGCCTTCTCCGCCGGATTGGGGAAATTCACATAGCCCGCGGTGAAGGAGAAGCTCCCGCTCGTCGCGAGCGGCAGGCCAAACAGCGCGCCCACTGTGTCGCGGCTGATCGCCGCGGTGCCGAGATCGATCGTCCGATTGGCGAAGGTGACGCCAAGCAGCTTGTCGTCAAGCGCCATATGGGCGTAATAGCCGGAGATGTAGATGCTGTCGTCGCGCTGGCGGCGCATCGCATAGGTCAGGCTGCCGCTGATCGCATCGGCCGTGCCGGTCCCTCGCGTGTCGGCGTAGACGCCGCTCAACGCATAGGTGGTGCGGAAGGCGGCGATCTCGCCGCGCAGCCCGTCATATCCTACGGGGAAGGAATAGGCCGCGCGCCCATTGACGAGATCGGTCGTGGTCGAGACGATGCCGAAAAGCGCGAGCCTGTCGCCATAGCCGAGCGGCGAGTTCACGTTGAGCCCGGCGCTCGCCCGGTCGCGCCCGGTGAAGGGCGAGCCGAAATTATCGCCGACGAGATAGCCGTCGACGCGCCGCGTCTCGGGCTCCGCGAAGAGAAAGTCCGAGGTCTCCGGCGCGGCGCCCGGCCCGATCGCGACGCGGGGCATGGCGGCGCCCGGCAGGTCCGAGATCAACAGCATGGCGCGCTCGAGCGGGTCCTTCTGGATGATCGGCGAGCCCGACAGCGCCTGGTCGATCACGCCTTGTAGATAATCGTCGCGCACCAGCGACTTGTTGTCGAGCGCGATCGCCCCGTAGCGGCCGGGCACGAGCTTGAACCTCAACACGCCGCCGCGCGCGTCCTGGGCCGGGACATAGGCCTTGGCCACCAGAAAGCCCCTGCCGCGGTAGAGCGTGGTGATCTTCTCCGCCGCCTCATAGATCTCGCCAAGCGTCAGCGCGCGGCCCTCATAGGCGCTCAAGATCTCGCGCGCTTGCGCCTCCGCGCCGAGCGCCGGCCCATCGAGTTCGATGCCGCGGACAAACAGCGTCTCATGATCCTTGATGACAAGCTGCGGCTCGCTCACTTGCGGCAACACAGGCATGGCGGCCGGCTGTTGCAGCGGCGGGCGGCGGGCGGCCTCGGCGTCGCGCACCGCGTCGCCGAGATTATAGGGCTGGACCGGGACCACGCTTTGCGCGCGGGCGGCTGAGGACAGGCCAAGGGAGAGAGCGAGGCCGAGAGGCATGGCGAGGGCGGTTGCGAGTTTGGGTATGGCGCGGCGCGTGGGCGGTAGCGCGGCGCGGCGCGCGGCGAGGGAAGCCTGGATCATTTGCGAAACCTTTCCGGCCGGCGGCCGATGGTGTTGGACGCGCCGGGTTATTGAACCTGCTCGGGCGCGCCGGCGCCGGGCTCGGGCGCGCCGGCGCCGGGCTCGAGAGCCGGCGCGGGCTTGGCGGATTTGTTCTCGAGGTCGAAATGCTGGCCGTCGACATCGATGCTGCGGATATGCGCGCCATAGCCCGCCCCGCGCGGCTTGACATGGACCTTGCGCAGCTTCGGCGGCGGCGCGATATGGCGGGGCGCTGGCGGCTCCTCCGCCTCCTCCGTCTCGACGGCGTGATGCGCGTGCAGCGACCCCAGCGCCGCATGTTGCGTGCGGCCGCGTCCCGATGAGCTCGGCGGCGCGACGGGCCCGCGCGGCTCCTCCAGCGTGATATTATCCTCAACGCTCGGCCCCGCGAGCGCGGATGTCGCCGCCTTTCCGGCCGCAGATTGCGATCCACTCGGCGGAGTAGAGGCGGTAGTCTGCGCGTCAACCGTGGAGATCACGTTCGCCGCCGACGTCGCCGCCAGGGTCGTCTGGACAGCGGCGGCGGAAGGGGGAACCCCCACGGCGGTTACGCCCGAAGGCTGTTGGACATTGCCGAGGCCTCCGACGCCGTTGCTTTGACCCGTGGTCGTGGCGTTGAAAGTATTGTTGCTATATGTCGTCGAGCCAAAATCCTGGCCGACAAGCCCACCCGAAAATCCCTGGATGCCGACGGGCACGCGCCCGTAAGCCGAATCGCCCGACAGGGCGCCGCCCACCGAGGTGCCGACAAGGCCGCCAATATCGGCAAAGGTCCCCAAGCCCGGGCTGATTGAGATATTCACATTGGCGCTCGAATTTGTGATGTTGCCATTATCTCCGAACAAGGAAGGCTCGTTATAGCCGACGAGACCGCCGATATCCTGTCCTAGGAAGGGTTGCTGGGTGCTGTTGTTGGTCAAGAATATGCTGCCGCTGGTCTGTGAATTTGCGACGTTTCCGCCCCAATTGAGGCCAACCAGACCGCCTACAGACGCGCTGTCCCCGATGTTTGGATTGGTGATCGTATAATAGATCGATCCCGCGAAATAAGAATTCGAGATCGTCGCGACGGGCGGATAAGAAATGAGGGAATTATTGTATCCAACTAATCCGCCGACGTTAACGCCGTCGACCACATTTATCGTTGTAGTGGCGAAGGAATTCGATATCAAATTGGCATTCATGCCGACCAGCCCGCCAATGTCACCGCTGTTTGTGCCGGTAGACCCGCTTGTGTTCACACTGCCTTTCGCCGAGGAGTAGGTAATGACGCCGTTGTTTGTTGCGACGAGCCCGCCGATAAAAAGGCTTTGGCCAGTCACGGCGAGGTCGGCGTGCGCGTTGGTGATGGCGCCGTTATTGGTCGCAACCAGTCCGCCGACTCCACCAAAGCCACTAACTGAACCATTGATCGCATAGACATTGCTGATCGACCCGTTATTCATGTTCACAAGCGCAGCCGCGGAGCCGGAGTTGTGTTGAGGAGGCAGCGTGGAATATGTCCCTCCGTTCACATTCACGTTGAACAAGCCGATATCGCGCACGACCGCCGACGAACCCGCAGTGCTGACCAAAGCGTCAAAATATTGGCCGATGGGATCGCTGATGGTCAGATTGCTGATCTTATGTCCCAGTCCCGCCAGCGTTCCTTCGAGATCGCTGACGACTGGACCCGAAAATGTCGTTCCCGACGCGTCGAGGTTTTGGGCCAGCGCATAGAAGCCATTGGCGCTGGCGCCTCCATTGGGTGAGATCGCCTCGAGCTGCTCCATGCTGTGAATCAGCGTATAGGCTTGGCCGTTTATGGCGAGCGTGGCGTTTGCGCCGCTGAGCGTCACCGAGGCGGGACTGACGATGACCGAGCCGTCGGAGGCCGTCGTGATATTGTTGATATAGTAATTCGTCCCCGCCGTGACCGTCCCCGTCGCCGCGTAGCCGCCGTAGTTCAGCACGAGGCCGGCGCTGGCCCCGGTGGCGGTGATCGGCGCGTTGATGTTGATATTATTGGTGGCGTTCAGCGTCAGCACCGTATTGGCCGACCAGACGACCGGGCCGTTGACGTCAATGTCGCCGTCGATGCCGCGACCGTCGGTCGAGGCGAGCGTGATGTTGGTCTGGCCCAGCAGATGGCTGAGCCAGAAACTGCTGATGTCGCCGCGATAGCCGATCGTGAACCCATCCGGATCAATCGTCCAGGTTCCGTTCTGGCCGCTCGCCGATTTGGTGGTGATCTCCGCGCCGTCGGCGATGGTCACGCTATTGCCCGAGGTCTCGATCGTCCCGCCCTGGCCGCCTTTCGGCGCCGAGGCGTCGAGCGCGCCCGAGACGTTCACCGTCCCGCCCGAGGCCAGAAGCGTGATCGAGCCCACATGCGTTGTCCCGCTTCCCGCGCCCGCGCCTTTCGCGCCCCTCTTTCCCGCGCCTACGCCGCTCGTGTTGCTCCCGCCCAAAAGCGCCGACATGGTGCGCGCCTGGATCACCCCCGAATTATTGACCTGCGCCGACAACACGGCGTCGGCCGCCTTGGCGGTCAGGATCACGCGGCCGCCATCGGCCTTGATCGCCCCCTTGTTCTCGACCAAGGCGTTCAACACGCCCTCGTCGATCGTCACGTCGATCAGCGAATCGCCGGAGAAATTGAGGCTGATCTTGCTGCCCGAGGCCATCGCCACCGTGCCGAGCGTGGCGGTGATCGCGCCCTCGTTCGAGACCGTCTTGCCAAGCAGCGCCACATAGCCGCCGGGGCTCGCCTGGATCTTGCCCATATTGACCACCGACGCCTGCGACGGGCCGGAGAATATGTAGTTTCCGGCCATGAAATTGGCGTTGGTGATGTCGAGCGTCGAGGCGACCAGTCCGCCGACATTGACCTCCGAGCCCTTGGTGAACAGCACGCCGCCCGGATTGATGATGAACACTTGCCCATTGGCGTTGAGCGCGCCGGCGATGACGCTTTGCTGATTGCCGACAACCCGGTTCAAGGTGACCGAGGAGCTGCTCGGCTGGTTGAAATTGACGGTTTCCTGCGCGCTGATGGAGAAGCCCTGCCAGTTGATGATGGCCTGGTTGGTGGACTGGTTGATGTTGGTTGTGTTGCCCGCCGAGCTGATGCTGGCCGAACCCTCGACAACCGCGCCGCCCGTGGGCCCGGCGAGCGCCGCGCGCTGCAGGACCATCAAGCGCCGCGACCGCGGTCATGGTCGCAAAGGATCCCCGCGGCGCGCGCAGGCGCCTCAACGCGCGGCTTGCGGCGGCGGCTGCGGCGCGGCGCAGGGAGGCGCCCCGCAAAGCCGCGCGAAGCTATGCCCTTGTTGGCGGCGTATATGTCCGGGCGGCGGGAGGATTGACATGGGGCTGACCTCGGAAGCGCCGCGCAAGCGGGCTCAATCACTATATCGTCTCTGATATAGCAGCATCCATTACCGCCGGCCCCCCCGTCAAACCGAAACATGCCCCAAAACCGCTTTACCCAACCCCTGTGGCAAAGCTGCAACATAAGCCGCCCGCGCCGCACGGCCCGGCCCATGTCGCGAATTTTCATCGTGGAGGTGGTCAAAATCCACGCGGCGCATTTAGCGTCGCTTCGGAGAAACGGCCGCGCAGCGCGCGCGTTTCATGGGACCCGTTGCGTGTTATGTAAGTTGTTTATATATTGCATTCGTCAAGAGGCGCGGAGCCTGCGCCCTTTCGCCCCTGCCGCGACGAATTAAGGATCGAAATCATGCCGCTCATCAGGGAAATCGACTACGGCACGCCCGTCTCCAAGTCCGAAACGCAAGTGTCCTTGACGATAGACGGCAGAGACATCAGCGTCCCCGAGGGGACCTCGATCCTGCGCGCGGCGATGCGTCTCGGCGTCGAAATCCCGAAGCTTTGCGCGACCGACAACATGAACTCCTTCGGTTCCTGCCGTCTCTGCCTGGTCGAGATCGAGGGCCGCAACGGTTTTCCTGCATCCTGCACCACGCCAGTGGCGCCGGGAATTTCGGTAAAAACCTTCACGCCGCGCCTCGACGCGATCCGGCGCGGAGTCATCGAGCTTTACATCTCCGATCATCCGCTCGATTGCCTCACCTGCGCGGCGAACGGCGACTGCGAATTGCAAAAAATGGCCGGGGCTGTCGGTCTGCGCGAGGTGCGCTATGGTTACGAAGGGCGGAACCACGTCTTTTCCCGTCGCGAGGGCGAGACCAACGATGATTGGACGCCAAAGGATCAATCGAACCCCTATTTCACCTATGACCCGTCGAAATGCATTGTCTGCCATCGATGCGTGCGCGCCTGTCAGGAGGTGCAGGGGACCTTCGCGCTGACGATCGAGGGCCGCGGCTTCGACAGCCGGGTGTCGCCCGGCGCCGGCGAGGCCTTCATGGAGTCGGAATGCGTCTCCTGCGGCGCTTGCGTCCAGGCCTGCCCGACCGCGACGCTGGCGGAAAATTCGCTCATCGCAATCGGCCAGCCGGAACATTCCGCCGTGACCACCTGCGCCTATTGCGGCGTTGGCTGCGCCTTCAAGGCGGAGATGCGCGGCGAGGAAGTGGTCCGCATGGTTCCATGGAAGGACGGCAAGGCGAACCACGGCCATAGCTGCATCAAGGGCCGGTTCGCCTATGGCTACGCCCTGCATCGCGACCGCGTGCTGAGCCCCATGATCCGGGAGAAGATCACCGACCCCTGGCCCTCCGTGCCAATGATGATGAGACAAAGACCTGCCGGGAGTTTACCCTTGAGGGCGTAGGACAAACATCCCGTGGTTATGCCCCCAATCAAAGACAGCAAGACCCTTGCGGCGGCCGGCGCTGATAAGGAGGACGGCCGGAGGCCGACGATCGTTTCAGCGCCGGCCGCCGCCTCTCCTGAACTTTCCGAGCGTCCGCGTCGCCGGACATTCACGGCGCAAGACAAATTGCGCATTCTTGGAGAGGCCGACCGCGCCGCGGGCGTCCCTGGAGGAATCGGCGCGATCGTGCGCCGCGAAGGGCTTTATTCGTCGGCGCTGTCGGACTGGCGGCGCCAGCGCGCCGCCGGCGCCTTCGAAGCGCTGAGCCCGGCCAAGCGCGGCCCAAAAACTGTGGAACCAAACCCGCTGGCGGCGGAACTTGCGCTTTCGCGGCGGGACAACCTCCGTTTGAAACAGCGGTTGGAGCGCGCCGAAGCGATCATAGAACTTCAAAAAAAAGTTGCGGCGCTGCTGGGCCTCCCAACCGAGAGCGACGAGGGGTCTTGATGGACGCGGTGGCGGCCCTGGCGCCGGGCGGGGGCTTGATCGCCGCCGCCTGCACTGCGCTTGGTCTGTCGCGCGCCAGCCTTTATCGCCGCCTAGCCTTCCGCAGACAGCCGCCTGCGGCTGCACGGCCGCGGCCAACGCCAATGCGGGCGCTTGCCGCGAAAGAGCGCCAAACCGTCCTCGACCTGTTGAGGGAGCCGCGGTTTGTTGATTTGGCTCCCGCCGAAGTCTACGCCAGCTTGCTCGATGAGGGCGTCTATCTGTGCTCGATCCGCACCATGTATCGCGTTCTCGCCGAGCATGACGAAGTCCGCGAGAGACGCCGGCAATTGCGGCATCCCGCCTATCAGAAGCCCGAACTTCTCGCCGAAAGCCCAAATCAGGTTTGGTCCTGGGATATTACGAAATTGATGGGGCCGGTGAAATGGAGCTATTTCTATCTCTATGTCATCATTGATATTTTCAGCCGCAGGGTTGTCGCTTGGCATATTGCGGACGCGGAAAGCGCGGCATTGTTCAAACCGTTGTTCGACGACGCCGTGGTCAAGCATGATGTCGCGCCTGGCCAACTCACACTGCATGCCGATCGCGGCGGCCCGATGAAGGCCAAAGCCACCGCCCTGATGCTCGCCGATCTCGGCGTCACCAAATCGCATAGCAGGCCCTACACTTCAAACGACAACCCGTTCTCGGAAAGCCATTTCAAAACCCTGAAATACCAGCCCCAGTTTCCGCAGCGGTTCGGCTGCATCGAGGACGCAAAGGCGTTCTGCCGCAGCTTCTTCGATTGGTATAATCGGGATCATCACCATTCTGGCATCGGCCTGATGACGCCGGACCAGGTCCACTATGGTCAGGCCGACGAAGTCTACGCAGCTCGCCAGAAAATCCTCGACCTGGCCTTCCAATCCAATCCAGAACGCTTCGTCAAAAAGGCTCCCGAACCGCCGCTCAAACCAACCGCCGCCGCCTGGATCAACCCCCGGCCAACCCAAAGGCCAGAAATCTAAGAACTATTAAATTCGAAAGCAGGCTGTCTCAAAATCGTTGACACGTTC
>CAWESJ010000061.1:0-3257 GCA_963811015.1 uncultured Alphaproteobacteria bacterium
CGCGGGTCGGGCCAAATATCCCGAGATGTCTGGAGAAGCGTTTTTGTTCGTCGCCAAACCGGCGACCACGCGCGCTTGCGCGCCATTGCGGATCAGGCGACGATTTTCGCGGAATGACGCCTCTTGCTTCGCCACCCGCCCATGGCGGCGGGTCTTGCCCGACCGCGCGGTCAATAACACCTTCGATCTTCAACGCCGCCTGAACCGCCGCGCAGCCAAGCGACAATTTCTGGCTGAGGCTCAAATCGTTTGAAGCGCGGCGCTTTGAATCCCACGATGATTTGCGGCCTTCAAAATCGCATAGAGTTGTAACTTATTGCGAGAAAAACTATTTGCGCATAGCAGCTACACACAGAGCCAATTCGTGATTTTAGACTTCAGGTCAGAATTGGATCTTCGATGCCATCCAGCCACATCGTCAGTCTTTGCGGCGATTGCTGCGTTGCGCGCGCACAATTCGTTCATCACATTCTTCGCAGCGCCGCCGAAAGCAGTCTACCGACTGTAGTCGACTGTAGCGGAGTAGAACAGGCTGACGCCAGCTTCATTCAGCTATTGATTTCGGGCCAGAAGACGTTCCGCATTCGCGGCCTCAATTTCAGAATTGTTGATGCCGCGGACGCCCTGCATGCGGCGCTGGCGCGCGCGGGTTTGCATATTGATCCAGCAACCGGGCAAATCTCTTAGGAAAGCTCATATCGATGTCCACTATTCTTACAGTCGATGATTCGGCCAGTATAAGGACGATGGTCAAGGTGATTCTCGGTCCGGCGGGGCACGCGATTGTCGAAGCCGGGGATGGCGAGGAAGGCCTGTCAAAGGCGAAGTCGCACAAGATAGATCTTGTGATCACCGATCTGAACATGCCGAGGATGAATGGCATGGCGATGATCAAGGCGCTGCGCGGCCTTCCCGCCTTCGTCGGCGTACCGATTATCTTTCTGACTACCGAATCGGACGAAGCGGCCAAACAGGAAGCCAAGGCTGCCGGCGCCACAGGCTGGCTCACGAAGCCATTTAAGGCCGAGCAACTTATCGCAATCGTCAGCAAGCTGGTGCGCAAATGACAGTCGATCTCGATCCGGTCGACGCCTTCCGACAAGAGGCGGCCGAGCTTCTCGACACTCTTGAGGCCAGCCTGCTCGATCTCGGTCAAAACCCGCGGGACCGTGATCTCGTCGACACTGCTTTCCGCGCCTTGCACACGATCAAAGGGTCGGGCGCGATGTTCGGCTTCGATGAGGTCGCGTCCTTCACCCATGATTTTGAGACGGCCTTTGATCTCGTCCGCAAAGGCAGGGCGGAGCCGAGCGACGAGCTCATCGCCGTAGCGCTTGCGGCCAAGGATTATATTCGCGCGCTGATCGAGGATCCGGCATCGACCAATTCTTTAATCGGCGCCGCGGTCCTCGACGATCTCAAGCAGGTCATAGGCGCAAAAGGCCCTGCGGCCGCGCCTCCCGGGCCTTCGAGCGCGCCCGAGGATCGGGCGCCGGCGGGCTGGTCGATCGGCATAGGCTTCGACCCCATTGTCCTACGCAACGGCGCAAATCCGCTTACCCTGCTCGACGATTTGAGGGCGCTGGGCGAATGCGTGGTCACGCCTATCGTCGATAAAATTCCGGATCTGGCGACGCTCGATCCACAGGCTCTCTATCTAACATGGAATGTAGCGCTCGCCAGCGATTGCAGCCGCGAGGCGATCGAAGAAGTCTTCATGTTTGTGCAGGGCGACATGGAGCTGACGGTGACGCCGCTCGAGCGCGCGGAACCTTGTGAGGCGAAGGCGATAGCGCGCGCCGCAGGCGAGCCTTCAAAGGACTCTGCGCAACAAATCGGGGCGCCAGCTGAGTTCCGCGCGAGGAATCTGGTCGCGGAGCCCGCGGCGGGGAGCGCTGCTTCGTTCGGTCAAGCTCGCGAAGACAATGATGTAAAGCGTGAGCCGTCGCCAAAGCGAGCGGAGGACAAGGCCTCCACAGTGCGGGTGTCCGCCGAGCGGCTCGATGAACTTATGGACAGGGTGGGCGAACTGGTGATCGCCCAGGCGCGCCTCAGCCAGCTCGCGGGCTCGAGCTCGGATCTCGCGATCAAGGCCGTTTCGGAGGAGATCGAGCGGCTCGCCGCGGCGCTGCGCGACACGACGATGGGCGCCCGTATGGTGCCGATGGGTTCTCTATTCGGACGGTTTCGCCGATTGGTGCATGATTTGTCGCGCGAACTGGGCAAGCCGGTTGAATTCGTCACCGCCGGCGAGGAAACCGAGCTCGACAAGACATTGATCGAGCGCCTCGCCGATCCTCTCGTGCATCTGATCCGCAATGCGATCGACCACGGGATAGAAGACGCCGACCGCCGCGCCGCCGCCGGCAAGCCGACGGATGGTCGGATCGAGCTCACGGCGGCGCATGTCGGCGCACAGGTGCTGATCAGCGTGAGCGACAATGGCGCGGGCCTCGACGCCGCCCGGATCCGCGCCAAGGCCGAGGAGCAAGGCCTCATCGCGCCGGGCGCCGCGGCAAGCGACCAGGAGATTTATCAGTTTCTGTTTCACCCCGGCTTCTCCACCGCCAAAACGGTGTCGGCTTTGTCGGGCCGGGGCGTCGGCATGGATGTGGTCAAGCGCACCATCGAAGCCATGCGCGGCTCGATCGACATCGCAACAACGCCGGGCGAGGGCGCGCGGATGACGCTTCGCCTGCCGCTGACGCTCGCTATTATCGAAGGCCTGCTCGTGCGCGTCGGCGAAGCGCGCTACATCATCCCGCTCGGGGCGGTCGAAGAATGCGTCGAGCTTCCCGGCGCCGAGCAAGGCGCGGGGCGCGAACGCTGCTTTCTGAACATCCGCGGCGATCTCATCCCCTTCCTGCGGCTGCACGACCTTTTCAAGGCGGAGAATGAGCCGGATCTTCACCAGAAGGTGATCGTCGCCGCGACTGGCGAAATGCGCCTCGGCCTTGTCGTCGACCAAATCATCGGCAGCCACCAGACGGTGATCAAGTCCCTGTCGAAGCTCCATGCGAATGTCACGATGTTCTCCGGGGCCACCATCCTCGGGGACGGCAGCGCCGCCTTGATCCTTGACGTCGCGCAACTTGCTCGCGGCGGGCCAATCCCAAGCCGACGGCAATCTCTCGGAGGCCGCATGAGCGATCCGAACAAGTCTCAAGCCGACGCGACCATGCAGGTCGTCATGCTGGGTCTCGGCGATGAAATCTTCGCCTTTGACACGGGGCTCGTGCGCG
The DNA here is from genome assembly GCA_963811015.1 of uncultured Alphaproteobacteria bacterium. Classification (GTDB taxonomy): domain Bacteria; phylum Pseudomonadota; class Alphaproteobacteria; order Rhizobiales; family Beijerinckiaceae; genus Methylocapsa. Next base: position 3,243 of record CAWESJ010000061.1, read on the forward strand.
AAATTATCGATCCGA
>CAWESJ010000062.1:0-8194 GCA_963811015.1 uncultured Alphaproteobacteria bacterium
TGGAGACGACTAAACCTCCAGTGCGAAGGCGACCTGGGATTGTCAAAATTGGGCCTGTCAGCGCAATCCGGGCAGACGCAAAGCGAGCGATCGATGGCGAACTCGACGGCTGTCGCTCATTCCCTCGCGGCGCTGCCGCGCCAATGGCTGATGAAGATCGGGCGCAGCGATTCTGCTCAGCGCCATAGCGCGTCGCGCCGCCGTCGAGCGACCATGCAAGCCTCCACGCGGATCGCACGCGCAGCTGCGCTATTCAAGCCGGGAGAAACGGCAACCTAGGCAAGCCGCCCCGCGTCTTAGCGCCCGGGCAGTTGAATGACTTGACCCGGATGCAGCCGACGAGACGCGAGGCCTGGATTTGCCTCGGCGATGCTACGCCAGCGCTTTGGGTTTTGATAGAGCCTGACCGCAATTTTGCTCAACGTATCGCCGACAGCAATCGTATAGGTAGCGGCAGGCGCGGGATTCGCAGTCGCCCCTGCCGAGCCAAGGTCTTTCAAAGATGTTGACTGCACCGCAGCTGTCGATGAACGCTTTTCGATTGGCGCCGGCGGCGTTTCCGCTTGCGCCGCTGCAGGGGGCTTCGGGACGACGGCAGGAGAAGGCAAAATTGGCGGCTGCTCGTCGACAACCTGGAATTGCCCACGCAGCATACCTACCTGCTTAATGACTGTATGAACCCTTTCTTGAGGTTCCTGCTCAGCTGAACGTCCCTGCGCGGTCGCCACCATTCGCACTTCCCGGATCATCGCGCTGAGATCATCCCTGAATCTCGGCGAACCGAACCCCCAACCGACCAAGGCGGCGCCGACAACAATGATGACGACAGCGGTCGTGACTTTCAGAAAATTTGGCATCCGCCACTCACTTGAAAATTGCTTCCGAGACCGTTCCGAGCTAGAACTTTTGTAAATGGGATCACGTTCCAATGCGTCCGCAAAGTAACGAATTCGTTATATTTCGGGAGCTCGTGCTGCGGCGTCGCTTGGGAACCACATGGTGAGATGACAGCGAGCGAATTTCCAGGCGACCTCGCAATGCTATTGGCCGCTTGATTTGATGTCCTTAACGCCGATGAATGCGCTGATTTTCTCTCCGAACTGGAATATGATGCGAGCTGAACGGACACGCTCTAGGCTGCGTCGTGTTCCATATCTACCTGATTAACGTTTCCGACAATAAAATCATGGATCCGCCGCTCCGCCTCCATTGTGTAGGACGCGCGAACAAATTCGTTGACGGCATTGCGGGCGCGCCCGGCCTCTTCCTCGCTTGCCGGCTGACGGCGCGCCACGGCGGCTTCGCGGAGCGCGTCTGCTGCGACGCACACATTTTCATTGGTTGTATCGGACACGGAAATATCATCCTGCGCGTTGCAAAGGATGTCTCCAAAATTAACGCCGTCTTCGACTAGCCGCGCGAGCACGCCGCCGAGGCGCAAATTGCCGTCTCGAAGGCGATCCACGGCGGCCCGCAATGTCTGGTCGATCGCTCCAATCCGATTGACGCCATGCAATTGCTTGCGGTCGAGGCCGCCGGCTGTCTCTTGTATGAGAACGATCACCGGCATTAGCTTCTCGGCGTCGTCCGAGATGAGCTTGGCGATGTCCTTTAGCTCTTGCGCGATGACCACAAGGCCCCTCCCGTCGGGGCCGAGGCGATTAGCCTTGAGCCCGGCGTTGACGCCGATCAGCAGGATGTCGAAAATGATGTCATTCAAGGAGCGGACAGTCGTTTCGAATTGCTTTAGCATGTCGCCGAGCGCAAATGTGACGCGATCGACCGAACCACGGGCGCCGTCGCATTTCTGGATCAGGACCAATGCTGCGGAAAGCTTGGTCTGGAGAACGTCGAGAAAAGAGGAGCCGCTGTCGTCCGCTCCGCCATAGAGGCCGCGTCCAAGTTCGACCAGTCGCTCGGTGTCTTTGCTCAATCGGTTGAGCGACTCCACTATATTGGCGAGGTCGCGGCCGAGCTCGTTCGTCGCGTCGTCGAGTAGGCCGGCCAGGACACGCCGAAGAAGATCGACGACAAGCGCGTCCTCGTCCTCCACCGGCGTCGCCAAAATATGGTCCAAGATCTGCGCGGCGTCGTGGACATGCTCCAACCGCTGGCGGGCGCTGTCGCCGCCCTGCAACGACATGATGACTCCGCCTACGGCCTGCGCAAGCATTCGCGAATGGCCGGCCGCCTGCTCCGTCAACCTGGCGCCGCGTCCTCGTCTTTCCTGGATGGAGCTGAAAATCCCAGTCAGCTGCTCCGACAAGATGGCGAGCTCCGAGCGGTATTGGCGCGAAAAATCGCGTTGCGCTTCAATCCCGGAATGCAGCAAAGCGGAAAGATTGGCTTGATGACGCGCGCAGGCTGAAATCGAGTTCTTGAGCGGTCCTTGTGAACGCCAAGATCTCCCTCGTGAAGTCAGCGAATCCTTCCGGGGTAGAGCTGACGGCGGCGGCCTCGATACGCGCGGCGCGCGCAAGGATCGTCATCATGCGCATGTTCTCAAGCAGACGGCTCATATAGGACGCGGCCTCGGTGTTGTGCGTCAAGATTGTTTGGAGCGTCGCCGCTTCGGCCGGAATGGCGTTGTTGAGCGAACGAAGTTCGTTGGCGAGATCGGAGAGCGCTTGCGTCGCATCTTGCATGTCTCCAGCCGCGAGTTCGTTCGACAAGCCTTCCATGCAGGCGTTGAGACTCTCGAAGATCTCCATGCCTCGCCCGAGCCGGTCGCCGGCGCGCGCGAAGGAGCGGTCAATCTCGGCGGCGCTCCGCTGCAGCAGGGCGATCACATGGCGGAGGGCGTCTTCCGGGATAGGCATGGTCATTTCGGCTCAAGCCACTTCCGCGCCGGCGCGGACGCTGGACCAGCTCATAATGATGGATGGAATCTTGCCAAGGGGCACAATCAGCTCGGCCGCGCCGCGCTCGATAGCTTCGCGCGGCATTCCGAACACGACGGAGGTATCCTCGTCCTGGGCGATCGTTCGCGCGCCGGCGTTTCGCATCTCGAGAAGCCCCCGGGCGCCGTCATCGCCCATGCCGGTCATGATGACGCCGAGCGCGTTGGCGCCGGCGTGCTGGGCGGCGGAGCGGAACAAGACATCCACGGAAGGGCGATGGCGAGAGACCGGCGGCCCATCTTTGATCGCCGCCGCGTAGCGCGATCCAATGCGTTGCAGCAACATGTGTCGACCGCCCGGAGCGATAAGAACCCTACCTTCGTCGACGGCGTCGCCGTCTTCGGCCTCCTTTACGCTGACCGAGCAGACCCCGTCGAGACGCCGCGCGAAGGCCGCGGTGAATTTTTCAGGCATGTGCTGCACAATGAGGATTCCAGGCGCATGCGCCGGCAGCGTTTGTAGAAGCTCGCGGAGAGTTTCGGTGCCGCCCGTCGATATGCCGATGCAGACGATGTGGTCGGTCGCGCGCGTCATGCGCCCGGCGACAGGGGGCGGCAAAATGACGTCTGCGGTCAGTTTCTTGTCGACATGAAACTGGCGCGGCTGCGCGTCGCGTAGCCGCGCTTGGGCGGCCGCCCTGACGGAATCGCGAATGCGTCCCGCAGATTCGCGCAGGAACTGCCTGGTGTCGATCCGCGGCTTGGGCATGACGTCGAAAGCGCCGGCTTCGAGCGCATCCAACAGGCTTTGCGATCCTTCCTCGGTCAAGGATGAGCAGATGATGACCGGGATGGGACGCTGGGCCATGATCTTGCGGAGAAAAGTAACGCCGTCCATGCGCGGCATCTCGATGTCGAGGATGATGACGTCAGGCAATTGCTCCTGCAGCCGCCGCGCGGCGGCGAAAGGATCAGCCGCCACGCCAATGACGGCAATGCCGGGGTCATCGTTTAGAATCGACGTCAGGATCTGCCGCACCGAGGCGGAATCATCGACAACCAAAACGCGAATAGGTTTGCGGTTCACCGGGATTGACTCCGTTCATGCCTGGAACACGGTTGGAAGGACTTGCTTCATGCCGATGCGGTCGCCGCCCGCCATCGATTCGGAATGGCCGAGAAAAAGATAGCCGCCGCAGCGCAGATGCTCGCACAGCCGGTCCAGAACCGCCTTTTGAGTGGGTTTGTCGAAATAGATGAGGACATTGCGGCAAAAGATCACGTCTATGTCTTTATCGACGGGATAGCGCGGGTCCATCAGGTTGAGGCGCTCGAAGCGCACGAGGCGCCGCAGCTCGGGGGCGATCCGGACTTCGCGTTGGGCTGGGTTTCGCGCCAACATGACAAAGCGCCTGGCCAGATCGGCCGGCACGGGCGTCGCCATCTCCGTCATGTAGACTCCGCTTCTCGCCTTCGTCAAAACGTCGGTGGAGATGTCCGTGCCAAGAATCGAGAATGTGAAGGGCGGTCCGGCCTCGGCCATGTCCTGCAGCACCATTGCGATCGTATAGGCCTCGGCGCCTGTAGAAGCCGCCGCGCTCCAAACCTTCAGGCGGCTCGGACGCCCCTTGCGCAAGGCGAGGAGATCGGGAACGGCGACGTCCCGCAAAAATTCAAAATGCGCGGGCTCGCGAAAAAAGTCGGTCTTATTTGTGGTGACGCAGTCGATGATGTGAACAAGCTCCTCGCCGAGCTTGCCACGTTCGAACAAATAGGCGGCGTAATCATTGAGCCTGGCGAGCCCTAACGCGCGAACGCGTTTGCGCAGCCGCGCCTCCACCATGGCTTGCTTTCCGGGGGGCAGGCAAATTCCCGTCTGCTGCTGCAGAATGTCGGCGATCGACCGATAGTGGCGATCGCTGAGGGGATCCGTTCGCGAAGCCATATTCGCGGCGAGATTGGGCATGGCGATCACGCCATGGCCGAAATGGCGGCCGCCGTTCCATCGACGAGGGCCGCTTCATCGGAAGCCATCAGGCGCGCCAGATCGAAGATGATGATAAAGTCGTCGCCTTTGCGCGCGATAGATGCGATGTAGTGGGACCGCCAGCGCCCGCCGACTTCGGGGGCGGGTTCAGTCTGCTCCTGGTCGATGCCGGCGACTTCGAAAACACGGTCGGCGATGAAGCCGACGCCGATCGTGCGGCCCGCCAACGGGACATCGAGTATGACGATGCGGGTCGACGGAGTCTGCGCGACGCGGGGCAATCCGAGCTTGGTGCGTAAATCCACGATCGGATAGCCGGCGCCCCGCACGTCAATCATGCCGACGAGGAAATCCGGAGCCTGCGGCAGTTTCGAGATCGGCCGCATGTCCAAAATCTCGCGGACATTGGTTATTTCAATCCCGAATATGTCGTCGTCGAGCCCCAGCGTTAGATATTGAACTATGTCGGCCATCCGGATCTCCGAGGTGGAAGGAGTTGGTAAGCAGGTTCTTGGGCCGCGCGGTTAAAGGGCTCTCGGGCGGTTGCGGCGTCATCCTGCGGCGCGGCGGAAGTCGGCGTCGTGGGGATCGGCGTGATCGCCGAGATCGAAGGAAAAGCCGCCTCCATTGGCCTTGGCGGGGCGCGCCGGCGCGGGAGTGAAGGCCATCGGATTTTTCATTTTCGGCGCTGAGGATTTAGCCATTGCAGCGGCCGTCGCCCGAAGCTTGTCCACGGCGCGATCGACGTCTCCGCCGGCCGGCGCGCCATGTCCGTCGATGCGGAAATAGGAGATGTTCAGCTGAAGCTGCTCGGCCTGGGCGGCAAGCTCCTCCGAGGTCGCCGACACCTGCTCGGATGCGCTGGCGTTTTGCTGGGTCACCTTGTCGAGCTGCTGGATCGCCTGATTGATTTGCGAGGAGCCGACATCCTGCTCACGGCAGGCGGCCGTGATCTCTTCGACGAGCTCGGCGGTCTTCTTGATGTCCGGCACGAGCTTCGTGAGCATGGCGCCGGCCTCCTGCGCCGCCTTCACCGTCTCCGAAGACAAGGCGCCGATCTCGGCGGCGGCGGACTGGCTGCGCTCGGCGAGCTTGCGCACTTCCGAGGCGACCACAGCAAAGCCCCTGCCATGCTCGCCTGCGCGCGCGGCCTCCACCGCCGCATTGAGGGCGAGCAGGTCGGTCTGGCGGGCGATCTCCTGCACGATGGTGATTTTTTCCGCGATAGTCTGCATGGCGTTGACCGCGCGCCCAACCGCCGCGCCGCTCGCCTCGGCGTCCTTCGCCGATTGATGGGCGATCGATTCGGTCTGGCCCGCGTTCTCGGCGTTCTGCTTCACATTTGCGGCCATCTGCTCCATCGAGGCCGAAGCCTCCTCGGCCGCCGATGCCTGCTCAGTCGCGCCCTGCGAAAGCTGCTCCGCGCTCGCCGACAATTCCTGGCTTCCCGCCGACACGTTCCGGGCCGCGGTGTTAGTCTCGGAGACAATGTCCCTCAGCTTGACGACCATGCGGCCGAGCGCATTGAGGAGATCGCCGATTTCATCTTGGCTCTTGACCGAAACGTCTTGCGTGAGATCGCCCGATGCGACGGCATTGGCGAGGCCGACGGCCTTGTTGATGCCGCGGCCAATCATGAGAGCGATTGTGAATGCGGCGCCGACCGCGACGAGCATAGCCGCAACGAGAACCGTGACGAGGGTGAGCTTTGTACGCTCGAATTCCGAGGTGGCTGCCACAGCCTCGTCATTTGCAAATTGCTTCTCCAGGCCAATGAATTGATCGGCGGCTCCAAGCGCCGCTTTATAGGCGGTGCGGCCTTCGCCGGTAGACAGATCCTGAGCCCGTATCTTTCCAGCCTCGGAATTCAGGCTGATAATCCCATCAAGACTTTTCAACCAATGATCGAAAGCCGCGCCAAACTGGTCGAAGGCGGCGATGACGGGCGGACCGGAGATCTGGCGGCCGAGATCAGCCTTCTCATGCTGCAGCTGCTTCACAGCAGCGGTCAGCGCCTCCTGTTGAACCGCCAGATCCTTTTTGTTGTTGATGGACAAAAAGCGTGTGGCGCTATTCCACACGGTCCGTATATTGCGCAGAAAGTCGACTTCAACAGTTTTAATCTGCGCGCTCTTTGCGCCCAAGCCTTCAATCGCCGTCTGCAAGCGAATGGCGGCGGCGACGGTCTCGTCGAAGGCCGCCTGACCCTCGCCGTTCAGCAACGCCAAAGCTTTGACGTTCGAGTTCAGCTGGGCGAATTTCCGGATCTCGTCCTGAAACGTGAAATAATGATTTGCAGCTTCGGTAAATTTGGCGAGCAAAATCCGGCCTTGCTCGGTCGTCACGAGCTTCGCTGCTTCGTCCGATGCGTGCCGGAAGTTCTCCCGCGCCGCATCAATTTGAGTTGACGCCGCCTCCATCCCTTCTTTTGTAATTTCCAGATTGACGTTTTTCTCGGCGCGGATCGCATCGTAAATGTGAATTTTCATTTCCTCGCCGAATTCCAATTTCTTGAGGACATTTCCGTCGTTCTCAAGGACGACATGGAGCGAGTTTAGTCCGGCATAGGCGGCGACGCCCACTCCGGCCGAAAGAGCGAGCACAAGCCCAAAGGCCGCGCCCAGCTTAGCCTTGACAGAGAACCGCATTTTAAACTCCTGCCGATGATTCGATGATCGAATGAGAATGCTCTTCGGCGAGAGCGATCCGTTATTGGGACAAGCGCGCACGCTCAGTGAAAAATCCGTTCGAGATCGGGAACGATGATGAATTCTTCATTCCATTTGGCGATGAACCGGACGAACTCTGGACGCAACCGCATGCCTACGCGCGGCGTTGGCTGCGCATTGGCGCAAGAGAGTTCGGTGACTTCATAGACCTTGTCGGCGATGACGCCGACCGTCACCCGATCGCCGTCAAGCTCGATCGTCAGAACCACAATTCGCGTGTCGGCGGTGCCGGCGCGTTTCGGCATGCCGAATCTGATCCGCAGATCTGCGATCGGGATCACATTGCCGCGGACATTGACGACGCTCGGAAGAAAGGCGCGGGCGCCGGCGACCTTGGTTTGCGGGATCGGATCGATAATTTCGCGCACGAGCCCCGTGTCAAAGGCGAAGATTTCATCGCCGAGACCCAGCATGACGACCTGCATGGTCGCGTCGGCTTGAGACTTGTTCGGATCGCTCATGCGGCCTCCGAGAGATTGCCGTCGGCTTGGGATTGGCCCGCCGCGCCAAGTTGCGCGACGTCAAGGATCAAGGCGGCGCTGCCGTCCCCGAGGATGGTGGCCCCGGAGAACATCGTGACATTCGCATGGAGCTTCGACAGGGACTTGATCAGCAATACGAAACTGAACCAGGACACAT
>CAWESJ010000063.1:0-12450 GCA_963811015.1 uncultured Alphaproteobacteria bacterium
TTATGTTATGTTGACCTTTAACAGTTTCGTATTGCTTCTGGCCACTGAGGTAAAGCACCAGAACCGCGGCAATCATCGAGAGCGGAATCGAGACGAGAATAATCAGCGTCAAACGCCAATCGCCGAGAAAAAGCAGGATCATGAGCGCGGTCAAGCCGGCAGCCATCGTCCCGCCCATCAGCACGCTGTCGAGCGACGCCTTCACAAAAACAGATTGGTCGAAGAGCGCCTTGACGTCGACACCCGGCGGGAGAATTTTCTTGATGTCCGGCAGAGCGTTGCGCACCCCATCGACTACCGCCAAAGTCGAGACGCCGCCCGTCTTGCGGACCATCATCAACGCGCCGGCTTGACCATCGACGGCGACCGAATTGGTCTGAATTTGATAGCCGTCGTGGACGTGAGCCACATCACGGATAAAAACGACGCGGCCATCCACCTCCTTGACCGGAAATTGATTTATCGCCGCAATCGTGTCGGGGCTGCCGTTCATCGCAAGCATGTAATCCTTGCTGCCGATCTTAACGTCGCCAGAGGGCAAGATTACGTTTTGCCGTTGAATCACCTGGGCAATATCCGACGGAGACAATCCACGCGATTGCAGCGCCTGTTGGTCGAGATCGACCATGATCACGCGCGGCTTTCCGCCATAGGGGTAAGGGACTTCCGCCCCATGCACCACCGCAAGATCCGGGCGAATGGTGTTCTGGCCGAGATCATTCAACTTGGAGTCGGATAAGGAGCCGCTCGAGAGGCTGAGTTGGATGATCGGCACGTCCGTTGCGCCATATCGGATCACAAGCGGCGGCGTGATATTCGGCGGCATATATTTAAGCACGACAAGGGCGCTGCTCGCCAATTGCGAAACAGCCCGAGTTACGTCCGCCCCCTCATGTAGATAGACCTTCTCGACGCCGACGCCATAATAGCTTGTGCTTTCTATGCGGCTAATGTCATCGACGAGTGAGGCGAGTTGGCGCTCATGCAAGGTTAAAATGCGGTTTTGAATATCGGTCGCGCTCATCCCGCTATAGGTCCAAACGACGCTAACCACCGGGATATCGATTTCGGGGAAAATATCAATCGGCATGCGAAAAGCGGCGGCCAAACCCAAGATGCACAACAGCATCAGACTCGCGACCACGGTATATGGACGCTTGAGGACATATGCGACCAACGCCATAGGACTACACCAGCGGTTTGCTATCGAGGCCGAAGAGAGGCAGTCTCGCCAGATGTAGGGTAATCCCTTGAGCCAGGCGGGTCCAAGCTTTGCGTCTGCCCAAGCGAAGGACTTTCCAGGTCGTGGCTCTCACTGCTTCGGACTATGAAGACACCGCGCCCGCCGAAGTCGCCTGTCACGCGTTCACTCTGCGTCACCTGTGCTCCTATGCGTCATAATCACGCCTACGCGGTGTTGCGCGTCTATCGACAAGCAAATCAATTGCAATCGAACACAGGGGAGTTATATCGAGGCGACGCGTAAAGTCATATTAAAATTCGGTTTATGCATTTTCGAAGGTGGCAGGAGGCGACCGCCATTGCAGTTTGGTCGATCCAAACGCCAACGCATTTCTCGTTCAACTCCTTTGCGTTGGCGCGGCAGATCTCGGGGCGCTTGACGCATCCGGCCGCGTGGCGGCGCTCTATGGCCTGATCGAGCGGGCCTCGATGATCAATCTGAGAAATTGCCTGGGCCTTCAGGATGCGCCGGGTCGGCTCCTAAACCCATTCGGCCACGGGCGCCGGACTCGTCGAAAGCCTTGCGATCGCAGTCATCGCGCGAAAAGCAAGGGCGCAAGTGCGGGGGAAGGTCCTCATACCGCGGAGATGTGACGGTGGGGGGCCAAGCTGCGATCGGAGCGATCGAGCGGCCCTGACGGATGAATCTGCCACGCCACTGATGACTTGGCGATGCTGAAGGACTGTGGAGAGGCGCGGTTCCCATATCGCGCCGATGCCGAGGGGACGCAAAGCCCCAACCATTCGTGCATAACAGCAGGGAGATTGTAAGACCTAAACAATTGGCGATTTTGCTTACCATGGCTTTTTCAACTTGTGGGGAGGCTACCCCGGTCGGGCTGCTGATTCGCGTTCGGTCATTTTGCGAATTTATCGCGCGGGCCAAGCGCTGCGATGATTGGTCGTCCGGTAGACGGTCATGTTCGCGCTTGGGCAGGCGGCCCGCCAAAGAGATGCGCGGTTGACTGCGCTAGAGCGATTTCCTATCGACCGAATGGAATCATTCGGTCGATAAGAAATCGCTCAAATTCACAGACGATGTCGTCGGCTCGGCGGGGATGTTCACAACGGATGACGAAGCTGAAGTAGTCCCCGAGGTGTGAATTGACGTTCTCCAAAATCCAAGGAATCATGACGCGGCTATTCGTATGTTGTGTAGTCAATGCCGCGTGCGACAATAGGTTTCGTAAAATGATGTTTATAATCTGGAAGAGCTAGGTATCGGGACTCAAATAAAAGGGATTCCCGAATCGGCGTTCTCGCGCTCGTCTACGCTGAGAGAATGTCGATCGACCTGAAGCTGACCAAGGGCCAGGCCCATGACGGGCGCAGCGCTTGCGACATGCTGCAGGCTTTGGCCGAGGGGCCGATCCTTCTGGCCGACCACGCCTACGACAGCGACGCGCTGCGCCAGAGCCTCGACGAACGCGGCGCATGGGCCAACATCAAGCCCATGTGAGCTTCGCCGGTTTGTCCCTCCAGTCCTCCGGGATGCGGCCTTCCTTGAGCGCCAGCTTCTCCGCGATCGCGTTGCGCTGCTTGGCCGATAAGTCCGCCAGACGCTCATCAACGTGAAAGAAACCGGGCGCTCCCTTGGACATGTCCGCTCCCTCCACACCAGGACGAAGTGAATTGAACTAATGCCGATCTGGCTAGGGTTTTTGGAGGCGTCCAGGTGGGTACAATGGGGCGGTTCAAAGGCCATACCCAACCGGTCGAGCGCGGTAAGCGCCGCCACTTCGTCTTGGCGCGAGGACGACGAGAAAAGGTCAACCTTCTTGAGCGCGGCTCATAGGCGTCATTGCGGGAGGACAACAAGCGGCCAGCGGATAGTTGGGCGACGCGCTCATTGACAGACTGTGCAATTGCGGCTTTCCTGTCGGGGATGATTACTAATGTCCCAACGATATACAGCACACATAAAGCAACGTAGCGGACATGCTTTGCGTGGAAGTATGACTTGACCCGGTCGGGGCGTCGCTGGATCGATTTGAAAATGGAGGCAGTTGTGGCGACGAGGTCATCGCGGGTCTTGGCGCGCGGCTTGTTTTCACTGTCTGCTTCAGATTGTTGTTGAGATATTCATCTGGGTTGTGTTCCGGCGCGTAGGGCGGGAGGTAGAATATCTCGATCTTGTCCTTGTGTTGCGTCAGCCCTTCCTGGAAGGCCTTGGCGTGATGGACGCGCAGATTGTCGACGATCAGAAAGACTTTTTGCGTCGCGTCCTTGATAAGGCAAGCGCCTCGCGGCCACTGCGATTTCGACAAGGACCAGGATCGAGAAAAAGCGCGATCGGCTGGAAAGTGAGCGGCAGCGAACGATCGACATGGCTATCAAAGGCGTCATCGGGGAAGAAGACGCCCAGACCCGAATCGGAGACCTGAAAACCCAGGTGCCGCAAGCCGAAGCGGAGCTGGCGCCGTTGGACGAAGCGCCGAAGACCCTTGGCCTGCACCCGGCGACGCTGGACCGGTACATCAAGACCGTGGACCGCCTCGCTTCCGTACTGGCTGATCACGCTCAAGCTACGGACGATCGTGGACTGCTCGTCCCCGAATTCCGCTCTTTGGTCCATAGCGTGACCATTCGCCCTGGAGCGCCGAGAGAAGGCTTTCAGGTCGAGGTGAAAGGCAAACTCGCGGCCCTGATCGGCGGCGACGCGTTCCCCCAGGCGAAATATAGTGGGGGACGCGTGGTAGCGGAGGAGGGCTACAGCCTTTCCCCACACCTCCCAAATCTACGCTATTGCCTTCGCGCCTGCGCTTGACCCCTGATGGGAGCTGGAGAAGCCCTTGCCGAAAAAGCGCTCTTGAAAGTAAGGCGCTTTATCCTTACATTCTTGGTCTCAATGTGGGGCTCTGCCATGAGTACGCTTACCATAACCGCTAAAGGCCAGATCACCCTCCGCAAGGATCTCCTGAAACATTTAGGCGTCCAGCCTGGGGAGAAAATTACCGTGGATAAACTTCCCGATGGCCGGATCGAGGTGAAAGCCGCGAGACCAACCGGAACGATCTCGGATGTCTTCGATTTTTTGAAGAAGGAAGACGGCCCTTCCTTGACGATTGAGGAAATCAACGAAGTCGCCGCCCGGGGCTGGGCCGGCAAGCGATGAAAATCACGGCCGACACCAACGTGCTCGTTCGGGCCATCACGGGTGATGACGAACGGCAAAGCAAAATTGCTCAGGCGGAATTGGTGAAGGCGGATGTCGTTGCACTGGCGCTACCCGCGCTGTGCGAACTCGTTTGGGTACTGTCGCAGGGCTACAAAATCTCTGCCGCCGAAATTGCGGTAACGATCCGACGTTTGATAAACGGCGCGAATGTCGTGGTGAACCGACCTGCGGCGGAAGCCGGATTAGCTCTGCTTGACGCGGGTGGCGATTTTGCCGACGGCGTCATTGCTTACGAGGGAAGCTGGCTCGGCGCCGACACTTTCGTCACGTTCGACAAAAAGGCGGTGAAACTGATGGAGGGGGAAGGTCAGTCCATCCGTCTGCTATTTTAGCGCCGATCCAAGAAGAAGGGATTCATGAGCAAGGGCAAGGCTTCGTCAGGCGTTTGAGCAAAACGCGGATCATGGCGAGGCGGAAGAAGGTCGTGACGGTTTCTGCGTAGCGTTCAAAGTCTCGCGTCAGGCGGCGGTTTCGGGCTGATCCAGGCGACGGTCCGTTCAACAACCCATCGCCTCGGCAAGACGACGCAGCGGTGAAGATCCGAGCGCTTGACGATCTCGATCTTCCCGAAACCTGTAATGGCAATTGCCTTCGCCATTTTTAGTCCCTGATATCCGGCGTCGGCGAAAATCCGTCCAATAAAAGAAAGCGCCGCCGCGCTTGGCGCTGCAAGCCGCACCCGTCGTCGCGGTCCAGGATGGCCGAACGCTCACGCCGAGGAGCAGCCAGAGCGCATCGCCGAGGATGTGGCGCTTGCGCCCAGTGACCTTCTGGCCAGCGTCATAGCCTTGCGGGCTGACCGCAGAAGCCCCTCCTGAGCAAAGTCGAAGGATTGCAGCCGCCTTGGCGGCCTGGCTGTCGATGATCGCGGCGCTCGGGCGCGCCACTTCGAGATCTGTGCGATCGCAGAGGCAAAGTCGCCGGGCGAGATGCTTGATAAAATGGCCAGTAACAGCAGAAGAATAATATTATATATAATTATATTATACCGTAATATTGCAGAAGCAAAGCGTTTTTTATCACACACATATATATATATATGTTCCGCTCTTGGCAGACTTTGCAGATATACACTTCAATAAATCATGCGACTACCTGAATGAGGAAGCAGAACTGCATAGTGTTAGCTGCATGTCCCGTAATTTAGGTGAACTTCCAAGCGATGTTCCGCGTTCACGTGAATAGTTTTTCCATCCTATAGGAGAAAATCATGCAGCGTCGCGAATTCATTGCCGTCGTCGGAACCGCTGCCGCGGTCGCAGCCGCTTCGCCGGCCTTTGCGCAAGCCGGCGGCGAAGAGCCCATGCATCCGCCGAAGTTCAAAAGCCTCGAAGAGGCGGCGAGCCATTGCGTCTCAACCGGCGAGGACTGCCTGAGACATTGCTTTGGCATGCTCAGCATGAAGGACACGAGCATGGCGGGCTGCACGGATGCGGCCTATCAGGTCATCGCCGGCTGCGGCGCGCTGCAGACGCTCGCGGCGGTCAATTCTCCCCACACCGGGCATCTCGCCAAAGTTGTGGAAATGCTCTGCAACGACTGCGCGAAGGAATGCGAGAAATTCCCTCATATCGCCGAATGCAAGGCCTGCGGCGAGTTCCTGTAAGAAATGCGCCGAGGAGTGCCGCAAGGCCGCCGCCTGACCATTAATTAAGATCAGCCGCAGTTCCCTCGCAAACCTGGCAGCCTGTTGACGGATTTGTTGTCGCTCGATTCCATCTGGCGATTGAAAATCAGAAACAGGCTGCAATTAAAGGCGATGATCCGCGAACAAATGTTCGCGGCGACCTTGATGCGACAAACGCAGAGATGCCAAGGCTCGTCGGGCGCAGCGCGATGAAGCATGATCTTTCTATTGCAGGACAGCGCCGCCGCGCAGGTGACTCGGCGGCGCTGTTTTTCTCATTGAGAGGCACGCCGCACACCGACGGCGTCAGGCTGCAGCGATGAAGCCTGAGCCACAAGGCCGGCGTATTGAAGGATTTATGAAAACCAGCGAAGCACGGCCGCGGCCGTCAAGGCAGTGAGGCCAAGGCCGGCGCCATGTTGCAACCCGGGGCGGCTCGCCGCCCCGTCTCAAAAAGTGAATCGCAAGTAACGCGAGCGCCAATATCGCGCAAAGACTCTTCACGATCAGCGCAGCCAGCGCCACATGGTGAATTTCAGGCAGTTCGCCTTCCATGGAATAGCTGACTGTGCCGAAGCCAAGCCCGCCTGCGGCCTGGAGCAACCAAGCGGCGAAGGTCAGCCACGCCAGAGGCCGTAGCAAGGCCGGTTGGGCCTCGCCGAACCGAAGCGCCGCGATTGGCGTCGCGGCCACGGCGAGCGCGCCGAAATTATGGGCGATCTGGACGCCTGCCTAGACCGCGTTTTCCAGCTCCATGCCGCTATTGCGCCGTCGCGCTGATGCAGCTTTCAGCGCCGATCGCCGTATGCGCCTCGGAACGTGTCAACGATTTTGAGACAGCCGGCTTTCGAATTTAAGCTCGGATTTCTGGCCTTTGGGTTGGCGGGTTGATCCAGGCGGCGGTTGGTTTGAGCGGCGGTTCGGGAGCCTTTTTGACGAAGCGTTCTGGATTGGATTGGAAGGCCAGGTCGAGGATTTTCTGGCGAGCTGCGTAGACTTCGTCGGCCTGACCATAGTGGACCTGGTCCGGCGTCATCAGGCCGATGCCAGAGTGGTGATGATCCCGATTATACCAATCGAAGAAGCTGCGGCAGAACGCCTTTGCGTCCTCGATGCAGCCGAACCGCTGCGGAAACTGGGGCTGGTATTTCAGGGTTTTGAAATGGCTTTCCGAGAACGGGTTGTCGTTTGAAGTGTAGGGCCTGCTATGCGATTTGGTGACGCCGAGATCGGCGAGCATCAGGGCGGTGGCTTTGGCCTTCATCGGGCCGCCGCGATCGGCATGCAGTGTGAGTTGGCCAGGCGCGACATCATGCTTGACCACGGCGTCGTCGAACAACGGTTTGAACAATGCCGCGCTTTCCGCGTCCGCAATATGCCAAGCGACAACCCTGCGGCTGAAAATATCAATGATGACATAGAGATAGAAATAGCTCCATTTCACCGGCCCCATCAATTTCGTAATATCCCAGGACCAAACCTGATTTGGGCTTTCGGCGAGAAGTTCGGGCTTCTGATAGGCGGGATGCCGCAATTGCCGGCGTCTCTCGCGGACTTCGTCATGCTCGGCGAGAACGCGATACATGGTGCGGATCGAGCACAGATAGACGCCCTCATCGAGCAAGCTGGCGTAGACTTCGGCGGGAGCCAAATCAACAAACCGCGGCTCCCTCAACAGGTCGAGGACGGTTTGGCGCTCTTTCGCGGCAAGCGCCCGCATTGGCGTTGGCCGCGGCCGTGCAGCCGCAGGCGGCTGTCTGCGGAAGGCTAGGCGGCGATAAAGGCTGGCGCGCGACAGACCAAGCGCAGTGCAGGCGGCGGCGATCAAGCCCCCGCCCGGCGCCAGGGCCGCCACCGCGTCCATCAAGACCCCTCGTCGCTCTCGGTTGGGAGGCCCAGCAGCGCCGCAACTTTTTTTTGAAGTTCTATGATCGCTTCGGCGCGCTCCAACCGCTGTTTCAAACGGAGGTTGTCCCGCCGCGAAAGCGCAAGTTCCGCCGCCAGCGGGTTTGGTTCCACAGTTTTTGGGCCGCGCTTGGCCGGGCTCAGCGCTTCGAAGGCGCCGGCGGCGCGCTGGCGCCGCCAGTCCGACAGCGCCGACGAATAAAGCCCTTCGCGGCGCACGATCGCGCCGATTCCTCCAGGGACGCCCGCGGCGCGGTCGGCCTCTCCAAGAATGCGCAATTTGTCTTGCGCCGTGAATGTCCGGCGACGCGGACGCTCGGAAAGTTCAGGAGAGGCGGCGGCCGGCGCTGAAACGATCGTCGGCCTCCGGCCGTCCTCCTTATCAGCGCCGGCCGCCGCAAGGGTCTTGCTGTCTTTGATTGGGGGCATAACCACGGGATGTTTGTCCTACGCCCTCAAGGGTAAACTCCCGGCAGGTCTTTGTCTCATCATCATTGGCACGGAGGGCCTTGCTAACCGGCCGGACGCAGACCTTATGCGTTCCTGCCTTGAGCGGCCCGAGCGTGAACTTGCCCTTCAACGTATGCGACATGCCTACCTCATCACCATCGACGTCGAGATGCACGTGATCCGCCTTCACCACGGGCTTCACTTCATATTCGAGCTTGGATACGCGCTTCGCCACGAGCGTCGCCCCGTCCGAGGGCGAAATGATCGTCACAAGATTGTCTTCCGCCGCCGCTGTCAAAATTCAAAATGGCGGCATGAGGAGCCCAATCCCCAGTCCCAGCGCCTTGAGCGTCATATGCCTGTCCCTCCAGTTCCAGCCTAACCTATAACGGACACGCCATCTCAGGCCGATGGGCTCGGTCCGACATAAGCGGATCGTGCTTCAATCAGGCAAGATTTATGATCAAAATCTCTCCGCGGCCGCTATTCCTGAATTCATCGACAACTGCCGGCGTAAGCTTTGCCCGTAATCTCAAGCTCCGGAATGAGTAGATTTTCGATCGCGTCAGGCATGGCGCCAAGCCAATTCAGCAGCACCTATGTCGCCTCGACTTATAACGACAATGGTCGCGTCAGTATCCGCGCCACGCAGGAGACGCCCGGCGCGCTCTTTTTCCTTCCTTCCCAGAAAGAGGCTGCGGCGATTGGTCGATCCAACACATAGGAGCCTGGGAGGGAGACGGCTCCCACGCGCAGCGCACCATCGCCGCAGCCTCCCGACTTGTTGAGACGAGGCGCGGGCGACGAAGCCGCCAAGTCAAAACCAATAATACTCTATGTTTCGCGATATGTGGTCAATTTGTCGCATTGCGCGGCTTGAACTGTCCCTGAATTTTTTTCATCCGCCTGAGATTGGCGTCCGAGCGATTTTTCCAATCCGGCTGCTCACGGGAAGGGCCTTCAACCCGGCCCAGGGCCTGCCGAGCGCCTTGGCCCTTGATGAGCCCGCTCGAAACTGGCGCAAGCAAAGCCCCCGACAAATCAAACCGTTCTTGTTGGAGCCAATCCCCGCCCGGCCGAGATGGTCTCGGCGGCCGGGCGGAGGAGAGAGCGGGCGAATTGCTCTCTACAAGCATTCAACCCCTCAGGATTTACTCAGCCCGTCTCGCCGTTTCTTGCGAGGCCGCCGGAAGGAGCTGATGCAGGATGTCCTCATCGGCTGCGCAAAGCTCTTGGATTCGACCGAGAATTCTGAAGCGACACGCCGAATATCGCGAGGGCGAACCAGCCGAAAAACACGAATGTCCAATGCAGCGGGGCCACGAACAGCTCCTCCATGTACCAGAAGGTGCAGCCCCACTCGCTGAGGGCCGCGCCCGGAAGGCACATGAGGGGGCCGACGAAGAAAAGGGCGTAGGCTATTGAATAGCCCTTGCTGGAGAAGGTCGGCAGGCGCGTGCGGGCGTACATGAACCCGCCGACGCCTGCGATGATGTAGATCGGGTAGCTGATATAGAACTTAATGATGTTCAATGGCGTGAAGGCGGAATCGCGGATAACCGACTGATGCCATGTCGCGTCTTGCTCGCTGAAGTAGCTGGCGCCCCAATAGATCGCAAGCCCATAGATGAGGATCCAATTCAACAGGTAGAAGATGCGGCGCAACTCCTCGCGCGGAGCGACGGTTGCGAGATCGTTCGGGCGGGTCTTCCAAAGATAGCCGATGAGGCCCAGGAACGAAACCAGCGCGGCCGGCTCCAGGATATACAGAACCGTTAGCCAATATTTCTGGAACTCCGGGGAAAACGAGTCGAGCCCGGCGTACCAGCCGAAGGCTTGTTCGTAGATGCGAACGCCGACGTAGAAGACGCATATCGCCGCGCCGGCGATCCATAAGGGCCTCAGATCGGCGACCGGCCGATCGAGGGAAACGACGGCCGCAGCCGGCCTTTGGACTGTATCAGAAATTAAGGTCATGTCTCATGCCTTTCGTGCATAGCTATCATTCGGCGTCCGATTGCGACGCCTTTGTGAGGTGAGCAATATTGTTGTTTCAAAGACTTGCCAGCGGAACGCGTAAGCTCCGCCCTTGACGCCGACGGGTGTTGGGCGGCGCGTTGCTTTGGTCCGCATTCACGAGCCAGGACAAGACTAGGAAGCGGTCTCCGAGCGGGCGTGGCGCATCATTGCAAAGGATCGTGATCCTTGCGCAATGTCAGAGCCAAGCATCTCGTCGCGTTTGGGAACGCGCGCGGGATAACCGCGATCAGACGCTTTGTGGAGGGCCGCGCGCGGCAAAGTAGTATTTTCGCGGCGACCTGTCCCTCGCTTCTCGCGTCTTCGGAAAGACCAAGGCTGCGACGATAAGCGCGGCGAAAACAACGAGCCCGCAGACGGCTGTGACGAAGGCGAAGCCAGACGCGGCGCAAGCCAGGATGCAACAAACGCCATGGTGGTGGTGGAGGCTATCCGTGGGCGAGGCCGGGACGGAGGCGTCTTGGACACAGATGGCGCCGCCGAAGGACTCAAAAACCGACGGCCGGACGGTGGCCGCGACAAAAGCCTGCAGCGAGACCGCATAGAGCGCGATAAGGGCGATGACGATGCGCTTTGCACTCAAGCTTTGGTTCAATGCGTCTGCCCCCGAAACAAAGCGACGCTACCACAAGTTAGTCAGCTTGTAACCAGCGATTTTACTTTCTATCATTCATCGGAGCTACGTGCGAATGCGATCGAACTACGCGATAGATTGAGATCTCGCATGTGGCTTTTGCCTAGGTCAATCAGCTGTCTCGCTCTGCGTAAGTCGGCGACACGAGGATGTGGAAGCGCTGCGCCACGACAACCATAGGTCTTCCATTTCGCATGCAAGGCTTCTGACTGAAACGAGCGAAATATTCCTCTTTGCCAAGTTTGCCTGCGCCGGCCCGGATGGAAGCAACAATGGCGTGCGGCACATCGGCCACCGCTCACCGTCCTGCCGTCGCATGATCAATGTCTGCGCTGCGAGCGCCTATCGATTGCACCGCGTAGGTGACAGTGACGCTTCCCGCTTTTTCGAAAACAAGCGTGCCAGTGAACGCCTCGCCTTGCTTCAGCGGGCGCTTCAGGTCCAAAAACATTAAATGATCAAACGCAGGTCGCAGAATGACCTTGCTTTTTGCCGGCACAGGGAGTCCCTCCCCGAGCGAACGCATTCTCATGACGCCGTCATTTATCGCCATTCGGTGGATTTCCGTTTTGCCTGCAATCTCAGCCGACGCGGAAACGAGGCGATCCGGTGCGGCGCCTTCATTAGTGATTTCCACATAGCCGCCGGCGACTCGGGCGCCGGCTGGGGTTGCACGCGACCAGGGTTGCTCCAGTTCAATCTCGCCAATCTTATATTCCCAAGCGAAAAACGGTTTGGCTCCCAACATAGCCAAGATAGCCGCAAACACTGCGACCTCGAGGCTCGCCACGAAACGATCCGGGCGCGTCGGCAGCCCGCGCGCGAACGAGCAAGCAAGAGAGCGCACGAGCATGAATTGACCTCCGACAGTGTCGGACCTTGAACAGACGTTTCAGTTCAGTCGTTCGGAAGCTGGCGCGCTTCGAACGATTAACCGATGAACACCTGTTCCACCAACCTTCACCTTGGTCTTTGATGGGCGCGACCCAATTCGCCATCCCGGCCTCCGCCCTTTGCAGTCGCCATACCGCTTATGTTGCGCCGCTTCCTCATCTGGCTCCCGAAATTACGCGTGTCGCATTTGTAGGGCGTCGAGATTAACGGCGGGGGTCTTCACGAGTCGCCGCCGCCCAGTCGGCCGTATAGCCGAAGGTTCGATCGGCTGGCGGAGTTTCAACGATGACGCATTCGGTCGTCATTAGGGCGCTCGCAGCGCCCGCTGCGGATTGCAGAGCGAGACGCGTCACCTTCAGAGGATCAATAATTCCAAGGTCGTAGAGATTGCCGAAGCGACCGGTTCTGACGTCTAGCCCCCAAAACTCATCATCCGACTCTAAAACCGCTGAACTTACGGCGCCAGGGTCTTGACCCGCGTTG
>CAWESJ010000064.1:0-6619 GCA_963811015.1 uncultured Alphaproteobacteria bacterium
CGCTTTCCTCGTTCAGCGACGTCTTGTTCGAAAATGGAAGGCCGCATCCCCCATGTGACTTTCGGCGGCTGCGATCGAAAGCGCCGATCGTTTTGGATGCGGCCGAAGGCTGATCTCTGCCCGAGATGCCTGGCTTGCACTGGAAGCGCCGTCCATGCGTTCGAGACATAGCGCGCTCGCGGAGCCGCCGCCGATTGCATTGCGTGCCGAGCATGATAGCCTGAATTCATGGCAATGTTTCGTCACAGCTCGGTTGCAAAGCGCGCCGCGATCAGCCTGATCGCGCTTTATGCGCTTTTGCTGCAGAGTTTCGTCGCCGCGGCCGAGGCGCGGGCCATGCTCGTTCCCTTCGGCGAGGCAGGCTGCTTTCAAAGCGCATTGCAGTCCGATGCGCCAGCCGGCGGCGCGCGCCCGCATCACGGGCCTTGCTGCATCCTCGCTTGCGCGTCTTGCGGCTGCGCCTTTGTCGCGGCGGAATCAGACGTCGTCATTTTCCCGGTTCAGCGCCATTCGACCGTCCATTGGGGCCTGACGCAGAGAACAGCCAATTTCCCGCCGTTAGGACTCAATTTTTTTGCGCGCGGCCCTCCTCGCCTCTGATCGCGCAGCGTTCGCCGGTAATCAGGCGGAGATTGAAACTGCAATAAGAAGCACTTTCGCATTCTTGGTATCGTAACCAAGATTGAAATCCCGAGCTGCATCGGCGGACGCCGGTTTACTGCCGCTATTTATGAAACATCGTGCGGCCGAAACCAACCATTGCGTCTGCCTAAGGCTGTCACCGCCAATGTCTAACACCAAGAGCCATCTTTGCCGCGAGCTTTTCCAACGCGACAGCAATGATTTGCTACAATTCCTCACGCGCCGGGTTGGCTCGCAGGACGCGCCGGATTTGCTGCAGGAAACTTTCCTCCGTGTACTCCGGCGCACGGAGAGCGAAGCCATTCTCGAGCCCTATGCGTTTCTCCATGCGACTGCGGTCAATCTCGCGAAGG
Source organism: uncultured Alphaproteobacteria bacterium (assembly GCA_963811015.1). Classification (GTDB taxonomy): domain Bacteria; phylum Pseudomonadota; class Alphaproteobacteria; order Rhizobiales; family Beijerinckiaceae; genus Methylocapsa. The sequence continues at coordinate 996 of CAWESJ010000064.1, forward strand.
ATCATCAACGCCGCTGCAAGACCGAGAACAAACACATTGACTTTGGCGACCTCCCGGAAGACGCGCCCACATCGTCTCCGCTACCGGGAGACCGGCTCGACGCCCTCCAGCGATTACGGCGTCTCCACGAGGCCATGGAACAGCTTCCGCCAAGATGCCGCCAGGTTTTCGTCATGCGCCGGTACGAGGAACTTCCGCACCGCGAAATCGCCCGCCGGCTTGGCATTTCCCGCAATATGGTCCAGCAACACATGCGCCTCGCCCTCAAGCGCTTTCATGAAGCGCTGGAATAATTTCTTCCCGCCACCTCCCCTTTTTCTGATGTTTCGCGTCCTATTATATAGGGGCTTTCCGAATCGGGACTGGCCATTGGTAGTGCTCTCAATAGACGACAGATGGCTTTATGCGCCCGGATAGCACTTCTTCCGATCACCAAGATCGCCGCGATGCCGCCATCGATTGGTGGACGCGGCTTGACGCCGGCGGGCTATCGCGCAAGGAGCGGGCGGCTTTCGGAGCCTGGCTCGCGGAGGACAAAGCAAATCAAGCCGCGTTCGATGCGTGCTGCCGCGTTTGGGGAGAGCTCAAAGGCTTGCCGCGCACCGCAGTCGCGGCAAATTTTAGCAGTGACGCGCGGGCCGCGAGGCGCGTTTGGCGGTTTGCGTTTCCCGCGCTCGCCGCCGCAGCACTTTTGCTCGTTTTCACGTTCGACGAGCTTTGGATCCTTTGGCGCGCCGATATTTCAACCGGCGCCGGGGAAGTTAAAATCGTCACCCTGGAGGATGCCTCCCGCGTCCAGCTCGACGCGTCCACGGCGCTCACCAAGGATTTTTCTGGACCACAAAGGCGCCTGACGCTTCTCAATGGCGAAGCTTGGTTCGACGCCGCTCCAAATCCAGCCCGTCCCTTCATTGTCGAGGCCGCCGGCGGCGCGACCACTGCGCTCGGCACCAGTTTCGACATTGCGACAGGGCGTGGGATGACGGAAGTCACGGTCACGAGCCATCGCGTCTCTGTCGCCGCGACGGGCGAAACCACGATGGTCCAGGAGGGACAGCAGACCGCCTATGGGCCGGGCTTCGCCTTGCTTGCCCCGCATCCCATCGATGCCGATAGCGTTACCGCTTGGCGGCGGGGCAGATTGATTTTTCAGGACAAGCCGCTCGGCGAAGTCATCGCCATCCTCAACCGCTATCATCGCGGGCTGATTTGGGCCGCGCCCTCCATCCGCGACCGCATCGTGACCGGCGTCTTCCACGCCAGCGACCCGCTCCAGTCCATTCGCGCCATCGAAAAATCCCTTGGCCTCAATGCGATTTATCTCAGCAATTATTTCATTCTGCTGCGCGGATAAATGGCCGCCCAGACTCATGTTGCATAAGTGCAACAGCATGCAAGACTTCGTTTCTCCGACCTCAACATGCTCCCGAGCCGCCCGTCTTACTCATTAGAGGGACAATTTCGTGCGGTCGTGACCGACGGGGAGAAACCAAAATGCCGAAGAAAAACAATTACGGGAGATACGGAAGAAATGCCGCCGCGCTCGGCCGCGCCGACGGCCCGCCGGGGCCCCGACAATGCTCGGCTTTTTCGTGCTCGGTCCGGGGGCTGGAGCCGTCGCGCTCGACGCTTCGCCCGCGCAAGCCACCGCCGCCGCCGGCAGCTATGAGATTCCGGCGGGCCCAGTCGCCGCGGCGCTGACCCGTCTCGCCGACAAGAGCGGCGCCATCATGGTCTATGATTCACATCTCACACGGAACAAGACAACGGCCGGCCTCAAGGGCCGCCACACCCTCACTGAGGCATTGGGCGCGCTCCTCGCCGGCACCGGCCTTGCCTACCAATTATCCCCCGATGGCAAGGCCGTTTCAATTGTGCTCGCGCAAAACGATGCCGGGACGCAGAGCGACGCGGGGGCGATCCCTCTGCCGACGGTCGATGTCGCAGGCTCGGGAGGGGCCGGAGGCGGCGCGGGCGCTGGCGGCGCTAATGACGGCGGACCCGGCGGGCCGCACGACCCGGCGGCGTATAGCAAGCCCAATGCGGTGACGGCCACCAAAACCGATACGCCGATCATGCAGACGCCGGTCAGCGTCCAGGTCGTCCCGCAGCAGGTGTTGCAGGACCAGCAGGTCGTCCTGATCGAGCAGGCCTTGCAGAATGTCAGCGGCGTCTACACGATCGGAAACAGCGGTCTTCAGAACGTCTTCACTATCCGGGGCTTTTTGGCCAATGAATATTACCTCGATGGCGTCCGGGTGAACACCGTGTCGGGGACACCCCAGCGCGATCTGGCCGATATCCAGCAAATCGAAGTGCTCAAGGGACCGGCGTCGATTCTTTACGGGCGGCTCGAGCCCGGCGGGTTGATTAACCTCGTCACCAAGCAACCGCAGAGGACGCCCTCTTACGACGTACAGCAGCAGATCGGTTCATTCGGCTTCTACCGCACCACAATGGACGTCACCGGCCCGGTCACGCCGGATGGCGCTTTGCTCTACCGGTTCGACGGGGCCTATGAAAACGCAGGCTCATTCATCGATCTCGTGCACAATGATCGTGTTTTTGTCGCCCCCCGACTGCACTGGGCGCCAACTCAGGAAACACAGGCGAATTTCTACTTGGAATATGCCCACAGTAGCGACGGCAATTATGCATTTGACTTAGCAAGCTAAAGCAGGCAATATCTGGTCATTGGAGATTAGCCCATGCCCGTTCTTGATCCGATTACAAAACCAGACGCTCTAACGATTGCCACGAGCGCAATTCTTTTCGCCTTGCTCAAACTACTGGTCGCCAAGGGCGTTATTCCAGCAGAGCGATGTTCGCGACCTCCTGCAATCCGCCAATCTCGGCGTGACCGCACGTCGCCTTAACCCCGGTGGCACTGAGGCAATGAACCTCATCAATTCTATGATGCTGCACTTCGCCGAGCACCAAATCTAACCAAATATCCAAGAGACCTTTTGACATGACCAGCCTTTCCGAACCCCGATTTCATGACGAAGACGCCGCCCGCGAGCATATCGAAGCTTCGCGCTGGCCCGATGGTGTCAACTGCCCGCTTTGCGGCTCCCTCAGCGTCCATCGCATGGCCGGCAAGACGCAAGCTGGCATGTTCATTTGCAACGATTGCCGGGGCAAGTTCACCTGCCGCACCGGCACCGTTATGGAGCGCTCGCACGTCCCGCTGCATAAATGGCTTCTCGCGATCCATCTTATGGCCTCAAGCAAGAAGGGCATGAGCGCGCATCAAATGAGCGCAACGCTCGGCCTCGGCTCGTATCGCACCGCGTGGTTCATGACGCACCGCATCCGCGAAGCGATGACAGACGATAGCCACAAGGCAACGGGCGGCCTTGGCGGCGCGAACAAGGTTGTCGAGATTGACGAAACCTACATCGGCGGCAAAGCCAAAAATCGCGCCTTCAAAGAGCCTGCGCCAAAGAAAGCAGTCCTATCGCTTGTAGAACGCGAAGGCCGTGTCTCCTCTTTCTACGTCGCCAATGTTACGGCCAAGACGGTGCGCCCGATCATCGTCACGAATGTGAACCGCGCCAGCGCCCTAATGACCGACGAAAGCAAGCTCTATCCCAAGCTCGGCAAAGAGTTCGCCAATCATCACGCGGTCAATCATTCCGCGAACGAATATGCCCGCATGGGCGGCTACGTTCACACAAACACGGCTGAGAATTTCTATTCAATCCTAAAACGCGGCCTCATCGGCACATATCATCATGTCAGCGAAGCACATTTGCATCGCTATCTTGCGGAGTTTGACTTCCGACACAACAACCGCTCGGGCCTCGGCGTTGATGACGCCGAGCGCGCCGCTAAGGCGATCAAGGGCGCGGAAGGAAAAAGGCTGACTTATCGACAGCCTGCTAGCGAAACCGCACACTGAGGTGGCTTGGCAACCGCCAGAGAAGCCAAAGCCAAAAGCGAACCTGAAGTGCCGGCGGCGATGGGCGAAGGATTAGTCCTTCGCCTTTGGCGGGCGTCCGCGCTTTTTCGAACTAGCGTCGGGCTTTAGCTTGGTTTTATGATCGGGCGGCGTCGTGAGAAGGCGCTTCAGCGCGTCATCGCTGCGCTTCTCGATTTCAATTTTATCACTCTTTGAGTTTTTCAAATGTCTTTCCCGGCTACCACCCGTCCCCCCTCCGATTTTCAAACCAAAGGTCAATCAAGGACCGATCCAACCGTTCGACCCTAGCCGCCCCATTTCTGGAGAAATCAGCCTATCACAGTTGCGGAGAATCGGATTGGTTGCATGGGCCAAATTAGAGCATTCAATCAACGATCTAATATGGGTTATAAACGGGAAAGACTTATCCAGCGGGAGAATTGACACGCAAGATTTAGACATAACAAAATTACTGTCCGCCCTTCAAAAGCAGTGTACCCAGAAATTGCCGGTAAAATCTTCAAAAATGAACGTAAGACAATAACTGATCTAATAAATACTATTAATGACTACAAAGCAGACAGAAATTCTGTTGTTCATGGGTCTTGGGGACGACACAAAGGAAAGCACGGGGTGTGTTCTCTTAGATTTGAAACGACGAGCCCAGATTTTATTACTTTCGAAGAGTTTTCAAAGGAACGCTTAGAAAGCATCGAAAAGGTTGGATCAATTCGATCAAAACATGCTATGCTCTTATTTCAAGACTTAAATCATTGCGCGGAAAGCACGCTCCACAACAGATGGACGAATCCACCCATCACGAAGATTAACAATAACAGATTGGGAAAGAACACCTAATCCCGCCTCGATCATCTCGGGCGTGATCTCGATTTCTTCGCACTCAACTGCGCCGGCCTGTCTCGGATCGTCTACCATTTCACACCAGCTAACTCAAGTGCGTAATTGCCGGAAAGGCTCGCCAAGAACAAGGTGAGGGAACGCTTCCGATTGGGCCAAAAGCTCAAGGCGGCTCTCGCGGCGAATGACGCCGCCGGCGCAATCATACTGATAGACGACGCAATCACCGCCGATCCAGAGCTCAAGGCCAGTTTGGTCTCTTGAAACTGAATTTTTTGGCGAAACATGCTCCAAATCCAAATCCTTGGCGTTGGAATATGCGTCTAATCTAATAGACAAGGTTGGCCATACGGAATGGAGCTGCTGCTCTCCATCAGCGTCAGGCTCTCTCGACGCCAATTCCAAGCCGGGACCGGACAGGGCCGCAATCCCGGATGCGGACTTCGCCAAGCTTGCCGTTCAGGCGATGCGTCGGGTCGAATTTTTGCTCGTCAAGACTTCTCCTCAGATCCAACGCCGCCCTATGTCTGGATGCAATTCGAGTTGCATTTCGCTCGGGCACCCTTCGCCATAGGAGCAGTCAATGAGGCGCTCGAACATGCTCGGCGCGCGCATCACTGGGGCAACGAGGCGGGCGTTTTTCCGACCATGAGCTCGGAAGGATCGACGCATTGGTGAAGCTGTGCCGGGGTTTCCTATGATTTGGCGCTTGGACCATTTATGTGTTCGGCAGGTTGCTAAGGGTTCTGGCCCAAATTCATTATAGACATGCAAAGGCGCTCAAGATCCGTCTTTTGGCAAGGCCGCCACGGCCCTTTTTGAATGGCCGAAAGTGCGGCATCGCGACCGCCCAATTTGAAAA
>CAWESJ010000065.1:0-12360 GCA_963811015.1 uncultured Alphaproteobacteria bacterium
CAACCATCGGCCAATCGATAAGAACTCGCTCCAGATCAATAAGTTGGAGCATGTTCTCATCGAAAAAGTCGGTCAACTTTTTCAGAACATGCTCTACGCAAAAAGGCCGGTGAAATCATGCCCGCCATCGGGCCGGAGCGGCAGAGGCTTGACGAAAACCACGGCGTCGAGCGGCAGCGGAGCGTAAAGATGCGGAAACAGCGCGCCGCCGCGCGACGGCTCGTAGCGCAAGGCGTCGCCGAGCTTCTTCGCATCGACCGCGATAAGCAGCAGATCGGCTTCGCCCCGGAAATATTTGGCGGCCGTCTCTTCGGCTTGCGCGGCTGTGGAAAAATGAATGAATCCATCAGCGAGATCAATCGGCGCGCCGTCGAAACGGCCTCTATCCTGGACCTTCCGCCACAAGGAAGCCGGGGCGATCTTATAGATCAGATCCATGGTCGCGCCCCTCCTCGTCATGCGCCTTGCTCCGCCGCCTGCTTCACGTCGTTCAAGAGCTTTCGCGCCGCGATGATTTCCTCGGCGCTGATCTCATGCGCGCGTTCGGCGAAGACATGGGAGCGGATCAGCGCGCCGCCGGCCTGCAGCGTCTTGATCGCGCCGCGGGTGCGGTCGACCGGTATGACCGCGTCGGTTTCGCTTCCGCTGACATAGATCGGCACGGCGAGAAGCCCGGAGCCCGGCCTGCGCCCGATCGCCGCGACGTCTATGAGCCCGCCGGAAAAGATCAGCGCGCCGCCATAGGCGCGCGGGTTCCTCACCAGAAATTCGGCGGTTAGGCAGGCGCCCTGCGAAAATCCGCCGGGCACGATCCGATCCTGCGCGACGCCGCGCTTGCGCAGAGCCTCGACAACCGCGCCATAATGGCCAAGCGAGTCCTTGAGCTTCGCCTCGTTTTCCTCGAAGGGTTCGAGGAGGTTTCTCGGATACCAGGTTCCCCCATCGGCGGCGGGGAGAATATAGCGCACATTGGGGCAATCGATTTCGATGGCGAGGGCGCGCATATGGTCAGGCGTCTGGCCATGGCCGTGCATGAGGATCGCCACGGCCTCGGCGGCGCTCCAATCGGCGCCGAATTCAAGCGGATCTGAAAACGCCATACCGAGCCCCCTAGAGCATGATGCCGAAAAGTGGAAGCCGGTTTTCGGCTGAAATCATGCTCTGACCCTTTGAGAGAGCCGGCCGCAGCCCTGGCTCACGCTGATCGCAGCGCCAGGAATTCGGCATGTTCGCGCAAAAGATCGCCGGCGAGCGCGGCGGCGATCAGCTTGCGGGTCTCCGCTACGCCGTAAAGCGCCACGAAAGAGCCGAAGCGTGGTCCGCGCGCCTCGCCGAGCAGCACGGCGTAGAGCATGGCGAACCAGTCGTTCGAGACGCCTGGACGCTCCTGCGTCGCGCCCTTGGCCTTCATGTCCTGATAGCGCGGAATTTTCCGCGCGATGTCGTAAAGCGCGGCCTGAATGTCTTCGGCGCTGGCGCTTTCGCCAAGCGCCTCGAGCGCGTCGGACAATCGCCGCAAAGCCTCGCGCTCCACCTCGTCCGGGGCGCGATAGGATTTCGCCGGGCGGACGAAATCGCGAAAATAGCGCGCCGCATAAGAGGTCAATCGATCGAGGCGGGGATGGGTGGCGGGCGACACGTCGGGCGCGTAGCGGCGCAAAAATCCCCAAAGAACCTGCGGGTCCTCGCTATTCGCCACCGTGGCGAGATTGAGCAGCATGCCGAAGGAAATCGCGGCTCCCTGCCCGCTCTCATGGCGCAGGATCTCAGGCGCCGGCGGCGCGCCGGAATGAATATGCCAGACCGGATTGCCGAGGCGCTCCTTGGCCTCCTGCCGCGGATAGGCGTCGAGAAAGCCGAGATAATCGTCGACGGCGCGCGGGATCGCGTCGAAATAGAGCCGTTTCGCGGCGGTCGGCTTCTGATACATGAAGAGCGAAAGGCTCTCGGGACTGGCGTAGGTCAGCCATTCGTCGATGGTCAGACCATTGCCTTTCGACTTCGAGATCTTCTGGCCTTTTTCGTCGAGGAACAATTCATAATTGAACCCTTCGGGCGGCGCGCCGCCGAGCGCGCGCACGATCGCGCCCGACAGCTTGACCGATTCGATCAAATCCTTGCCCGCCATTTCATAATCAATGCCAAGCGCATACCAGCGCATCGCCCAGTCCGGTTTCCATTGCAGCTTGCAGCGGCCTCCCGTGACGGGCGTGGCGAAGGCCTCTCCGGTCGTGGGATCGCGCCAGGACAGTTCGCCCTTCTCGGCGTCGATGGCGTCGATTGGAACCTGCATGACGACGCCGGTGACCGGATGGATCGGCAGGAAAGGCGAATAGGTCGCAGCCCTTTCCTCGCGAAAGGTCGGGAGCATGATCGCCATGACCTTCTCGTAATGGGCGAGGATGTGCAGAAGCGCGGCGTCGAAACGGCCAGACGTATAATAATCCGTCGCGGAGGCGAATTCATAGTCGAAGCCGAATTGGTCGAGAAAAGCGCGCAGCCGCGCGTTATTATGCGCGCCGAAGCTCGCATGGGTGCCGAACGGATCTGGAACCTGCGTCAGGGGTTTGCCGAGATGCGCGGCGACAAGCGCCTTGTTGGGAATGTTGTCCGGGACCTTGCGCAGCCCGTCCATATCGTCTGAAAAGGCGATGAGCCGCGTCGCGATTTCGCCGCCGCTCAAGAGCTGGAAGGCGTGGCGCACCATAGTGGTGCGGGCGACCTCGCCGAATGTGCCGATATGCGGCAGGCCGGAGGGGCCATAGCCGGTCTCGAACAAGACCTGGCGCTGGCCGGTGGCCTCGATCCGCCGCAAAATCTTGCGCGCCTCCTCGAAAGGCCAGGCGTTGGCCTGTCCGGCGAGCTCAAGAAGCGACGACATGGCGGCGTTTTCCAGGATTGGCGAGAGATCGCCCGGGCTGTCTGGCGGGGCGAAGGCGCGCCGCGACGATAGGAAGCGCGGACCTTCGCGTCAATCAGTTCCGGCGGGCGGCGTAGGGCGATGCGCCCCGTCGCCGTGGAGGCGCGCCCAGATCTTGCGCTTCACGAGATAAAGAAGAACGGCGAAGACGGCGAGGTAGATCAGCACGCGAAAGCCGACGCGCTTGCGCTCGACCAGCTTGGGTTCGGCCGCCCACATCAAAAAGGCCGAGATATCCCTTGCATATTGCCGCACGGTCTTGGGCGCGCCGTCGGCATAATCCACGACGCCGTCGCTCAGCGGATTTGGCATGGCGATCTTATGGCCGGGGAAATATTCGTCCCAGGTCGGGTCCTTTGCATTCGTGTAGCCGTTCAGAATCGCATAGATGTAATCGACGCCGCGCTCCTGATATTGGATGATCGGATCGACGAGAAAGAGCGGGAAGCCGCGCTCATAGGTCCGCGCCTTGGCGAGCAGCGACATGTCGGGCGGAACCGCGCCGAACGCGGCGCGCGCCGCCTGCTCATTGGGAAACGCCCAGGGGAAATAATCCGACAGCCGTCCCGGCCGCTCGAACATTTCGCCGGCGTCATTGGGCCCGTCCTTGATCTTATATTCCTCGGCGAGCGCTTTCGCCTCCGCTTCGGAAAAAGCCGGGCCGTCGGCGTCCATGAGGTCGCGGAAGGCGACCAGCTTCAGCGAATGACAATTGGAGCAGACTTCGCGATAGACCTTGAGGCCGCGTTGGAGCTGCGCCCTGTCATATTTACCGAAGGGCCCGGCGAAGCTCCAGGTCTGTCTTTGCGGCCGCGCGGCCTCATGCGCTCCCGCCGGTTGGCCCTGCTGGCCCTGCTCGGGCTCGCCTGCGGCGAAGGCCTGCCCGCCGCCCGCCAAGACCGCGGCCAAGGCCAATCCGAACGCGCGGCCGACAATTCTGCTTCGCCTCATGAATTGGTTCCTCGTGATCATCGGCCGGAGCGATCCTGGGCCGCTACTGGCCCGGCATCGGATTGGCCTTGGTCGCCAGGGCGGGCGGCTCTCCGCCCAGCACCGCGTCCGCGATGGAGGCCGGCAAAGGCCGAGGCTTTTCGAAAACGCCCAGCAAGGGCAGGATCACCAGGAAATGGACGAAATAATAAACGGTCAGCAGCCGCGCCGCCAGGACATAGCCGCCCTCGGGCGGCTGCGAGCCGCAATATCCCAAAAGCAACACGCAGGCGACGAAGATCCAGAAGAAAATCCGGTAGAGCGGACGATAGGCCGCCGATTTGACCCGCGACGTGTCGAGCCAAGGCAGAAAGGCGATGATGAGCACGGCGGCGAACATGGCCGACGCCCCGCCAAGCTTGGAAGGGATTGATCGAAGGATGGCGTAAAACGGCAGATAATACCATTCCGGCACGATATGGACCGGCGTCTGCAGCGGATTGGCCTCGATGTAATTATCGGCGTCGCCGAGATAGTTCGGCACATAGAAGACGAACCATCCGTAGAAGATCAAAAAGCAGGTCAGCGCGAACCCGTCCTTGACCGTGAAGTAGGGATGGAAGGGCAGCGTGTCCTTATCGCTGTTTGGCTCGATTCCGGCAGGATTGTTGGAGCCCGGAACGTGCAAAGCCCAGATATGCAGGACCACCACGCCGGCGATCATGAAGGGCAAAAGATAATGCAGGGAGAAGAAGCGATTGAGGGTCGCGCTGTCGACCGCATAGCCGCCCCAGAGCCATGTGGTCACATAATCGCCGACGAAGGGAATCGCCGAAAACAGGCTGGTGATGACGGTCGCGCCCCAAAAGCTCATCTGACCCCAGGGCAGGACATAGCCGAGGAAGGCGGTCGCGACGGACAAAATGTAGATGATGACGCCGAGGAGCCACAAGACCTCGCGCGGGGCCTTGTAGGAGCCGTAGTAAAGGCCGCGGAACATGTGGATATAAAGCGCGAGGAAGAACATGGAGGCGCCGTTCGCGTGCATATAGCGAAACAGCCATCCATAGTTCACGTCGCGCATGATGTGCTCGATCGACGCGAAGGCCAGATGCAATTCCGGCGTGTAGTGCATCGCGAGCACCACGCCGGTCACGATCTGGGCCGCCAGCATGAACGACAATATGCCGCCGAAGGTCCACCAATAGTTGAGATTGCGCGGGTTCGGGAAAACCACGAAGGAGGAGTGCAGAAGGCCGAGTATCGGCAGCCGGCTTTCGAACCAGCGCGCGGCCGCGCTTTTCGGGACGTAGGTCGGATGTCCGCTCATGCTCTCGTCTCTGCTCGGGGGCTCGGTTCGGCTCGTCCGGCGCGTGGCCAGCCTATCCTATCTTGACTTTGACGTCGCTCACGAACGCATAGGGCGGAACCGCCAAATTGTAGGGAGCCGGCCCCTGCCGGATGCGGCCGCAGGAATCATAGACCGAACCATGGCAAGGGCAGAAATAGCCGCCTTGAAACGGGCCGTCATTGCCGATCGGCACGCAGCCGAGATGGGTGCAGATGCCGATGACGATGAGCCATTCGGGCCTTTGAACCCGTGATTGATCGGTCGCCGGATCGGGGAGCTCATTGAGCGGCGCGGCGCGCGCGGCCTCGATCTCGGCCTGCGTGCGATGCGAAATGAAGACCGGCTTGCCGCGCCACTTGACGGTGACGATCTGGCCTTCCGCTATATTGCCTATGTCGACCTCGGCCGAGGCGGCGGCCAGGGTGGAGGCGTCGGGATTCATCTGGTCGATCAGGGGCCAGACCGCGGCGCCGGCCCCCACCACGCCAACCGCGCCGGTCGCGATGAACAGGAAGTCCCGCCGCGTCGGCTCGCCTCGGGTCGGCCCCTCTCGTGCCGGTTCGTCCGCCGTCGCGCTGGCTGCCATTCAATCCTCTTATTGGAGCGTCCCTCAGGCGCTAGGACCTATTCAAGAGCCGTAAAAGAATCAATAGCTTTAATGCCGCGGCGCAAAGCTTAACCTCGCCGCGCGCGCGTGGACGCCGCGGCCCATGGGTTATTCCAGGCGAATATGACAAATTGTCCCGATCCGGGCTCCATAGGCGCGCCGCCATTGACGATCGCGCTTTATCAGCCCGACATACCGCAAAATGCGGGGACCATCTTGCGGATGTGCGCCTGTCTCGGGCTTGGCGCGGCGATCATCGAACCGGCTGGGTTTCCGACGAGCGACAGGCATTTTCGCCGCGCCGGCATGGATTATCTCGCCCATGTCGAGATCGCGCGGCACGCGTCCTTCGCCGCTTTCGAGGCCTGGCGGCGGGCGCGCGGCGGGCGGCTCCTCCTTCTGTCGACCAGAGCGAGCCTCAGTTACACAAGCTTCGCCTTTACGCCCGGGGATATTCTGCTCGTCGGCCGCGAATCCGCCGGCGCTCCCGACGAGGTTCATGCGGCCGCCGACGCGCGCCTCCTCATCCCGATCGAGGCGCCGATGCGGTCGCTCAATGTCGCCGTCGCGGTCGCCATGGCCGCGGGCGAGGCCCTGCGGCAAATTCGCTTGGACAGCGCGTCTTGACATTCTCATGATCCGGACCCGTCGCGCCCCGTGCGGGAACGCACCGTCAAAATGGTTAACACGCCTATCCTCGCTTCATGCCGAAGGGGAGGGCCTCATGTCCAACACGCGCGATCAGTTGAAAGAACTCCTGCAGATCATTTTCGATTGCGTCAAGGTCTCGGTGGCGGTCGTGCTCGGGGGCCTCGTGATCGTCGTGGCCGTGACCGACTTCAAATCCATCGCCGCCGCGTCGCAGCAGCTTCTCGCCAAGGCCGGGAACGCCAAGGAGCTCGAGATCGCCGGCTTCAAGGTGAGCCTCAGCGAAGACGCCGTCTCGGACGCGCTGGCGGAATATGCTGCGGATCCGAGCGAAATATCGCCGGAGGTCACCAACGCCATTCATGCGCTGAGGCCGGATGAATATGCGCGGCTGATGGATGTCGGCCAGCTCGACGGCCTTTGTGAATATGCGCGGCCGAGCGCCAAAATGCGCGAGGACGTCGCGATCGATTACGAATTGGCGGAAAAGAAGCTGACTTGGATCGCCGACAGCCCGGATACATTGGCGAATGTCCGCAGCTATCTCGCCGAAAAGGCCGCGGCGGGCGACGCGAGCGCGAATGGACGCGCGCTCTCCTGCTACGACATGACCCTGACCGAGCTCGGCCGCAATGTGAAGACGGCCCTGGTTCAGTCCTTCAAAAACGCCTTCGACCCGCTTCGCGATCGCCCTGCCCCCGCCCCCGTCAAGCGCGAGGTGGCGCAAAAATAAAGGTCTCGCGGCGAACTGATTTGCCGCAATTGCGATCTTCGACTAACGACCTATTCGAATGCGCGAGACAGACGACGTCCTACCGCCGCGAAAGCTCATCCGAATGGCCGACCCCGACATCAGCACCCGCCGCAAGAGCGAGGCCCGCGCCTGGTTCGAGGCGCTCCAGGACAAGATCATCGAAGCCTGCGAGCTTTTGGAAAGCGAGGCGCCGGGGCCCTTCGCAAGGCCGGACATGCCGCCCGGGCGGTTTTCGACAAAGCCCTGGCGGCGGACCGACGCGAGCGGCGGCGATGGCGGCGGCGGCCGGGCGGCGCAGCTCGCGGGCCGCGTCTTCGAGAAAATGGCGGTGCATGTCTCGACCGTGTTCGGGGCGTTCCCGGCGGATTTCGCCAAGCAGATTCCAGGCGCCGACGCCGATCCGCGCTTTTGGGCCTCGGGCGTCTCGCTGATCGCGCATCCCTGGAACCCCAATGTTCCCGCCGTGCATATGAACACGCGCTACATAGAGACCAGCAAGGCCTGGTTCGCCGGGGGCGCCGATCTGACCCCGGTGCTCGACCGAAGAAGGGTCCAGACGGACCCGGACGCGCAGGATTTCCACGCCGCGATGAAACGCGCCTGCGCCGGCTCGGAGGCGGTCGCCGACTATGCGAAATACAAGCAATGGTGCGATGAATATTTTTATCTGAAACATCGCAACGAGCCGCGCGGGATCGGCGGGATCTTTTACGATTATCTCGATTGCCCGGCGGATGACGAAGCCTTGTTTGAAGCGAATTTCGCCTTCACCCGCGCGGTCGGGACGAATTTCCTCTCGATCTACCCTGAGCTCGTGCGGCGCAATTACGCCCTGGAATGGACGCCGGCCGACCGCGAGGAGCAGCTCATCCGGCGCGGGCGCTATGTCGAATTCAACCTGCTTTACGATCGCGGCACGATTTTCGGCCTGAACACCGGCGGCAATGTCGAGACCATCCTGTCCTCCATGCCGCCGCTCGTGATGTGGCCTTGAGGCGCGCGCCGCGTCCGGCTCAGGCCAGGGCGATCGCAGCCGCATAGCCCTCGGCGACGGCGACGGGCTCGGCGGCGACGGCCGCGAGATTTGGCGCGAAACATCCGGGATGGGGACGAAGGCTGAAGCCGTCCCCGGTCAATTCCACCGAAAAATCCGTCAAATGGCGCGAAATGCCGACGCCGAACGCCTTCAGCACCGCTTCCTTGCAGGTCCAAATCCGGTAGAAGGCCTGAAGCTGCGCCGGTCTTTCCAACCCGACGAGTTGCTGATGTTCATCCGCGCAAAAAAAGGATTCCGCCAGGGCGAGCTCATCGAGATTGTCCCGCATAAGCTCAATATCGACCCCGATGGGCCGATCCGAGATCCCGATGAGCGCATAGGCGCCCGAATGCGATGCGTTGAAATGTGGCCCTGCGCCGGAGGCCAGATGCGGCTTGCCATAGGGTCCGGTCGCGAAGGCGACCTCCTTTGGCGCGCATCCGAGCGCCGCGCCGAGAAGGCTGCGCAAAGCGGCGCGGGTCGAGACGAACCGCCGGCGATCCTCGGCGCGGAGAAAACGGTCGGCGCGCGCTCTTTCCTCGGCTGAAAGATCCTCCGTATGGTCCTGTTCGCGCCCACCGGCCTCCGCGAGGCCGAGAAGCCAGAGGCGCGAGCCGCCCTGCTTCGTCTCGAGGCGGCGCAAATCAAACCGCGTTTCGGCGGCGAGGTCGCGGGCGGTCAGGTCTTGCATGGGCGGGAAGTCTATTTCACAGGCCTCGCCGAAAACAGCGCAATTTCTGCTTGCGGCCTCGCCCCTTGCGCGCGAAGGCGCGCTCTGCGACCAGCAGCCTTTGGATAGATCGAGAGGTTTCGGCAAACCCGATGGATGACCGTCTTGCGAGCGCCGCGCGGCTTTTCGCCGCGCTTGCGCGTCCCCTCCTGTTTCGCCTCGATCCCGAGCGCGCACATGAGCTGGCCATATGGGCGCTTCGGACCTTGCCTTCGCCGCCGGCCGGGCCCGACGACCCGCGCCTTGCGGTCAGCGCCTTCGGCCTTGAATTTCCTAATCCTGTCGGGCTCGCCGCCGGCTTCGACAAGAATGGCGAGATCGTCGACGCCATATTGCGGCTCGGCTTCGGCTTCGCCGAGGTGGGGACGATCACCCCTTTGCCGCAAGGCGGCAATCCCCGCCCGCGCCTGTTTCGCCTCGCGCGCGATCAAGCGGTGATCAACCGCTTCGGCTTCAACAGCCAAGGACATGCGGCCGTGTGCGCCCGTCTCGCCGCGCGGGGCAGGAGGCCGGGCCTGGTCGGGGTCAATATAGGCGCGAACAAGGAGTCCCCCGACCGCGCGGCGGATTATGTGCGCGGGATCAAGGCTTTCGCCGACGTCGCGGATTATTTCACCATCAATATTTCATCGCCCAACACGCCCGGATTGCGGGATTTCCAGCAGGCCGACGCGCTCGATGATCTTCTGGCCCGCGTCCTCGGCGCGCGTGACGCCGCGGGTGAGCGGTTCGGACGCAAGCCCGTGCTGGTGAAGATCGCGCCGGATCTCTCGCTCCAAGAGCTCGACGCGATCGTCAAATGCGCCCGCGCCCGCCGCATTGACGGCCTGATCGTCTCCAACACGACCGTCGCGCGGGTTTCCACGCTGATCGAAATGGAGCTCGCGCGGGAGGCGGGAGGGCTTTCCGGCCGCCCGCTTTTCGAGCCTTCGACGCGGTTGTTGGCTGCGGCCTATCAACGGGTCGAGAACCAGTTTCCGCTGATCGGCGTCGGCGGAATCGATAGCGCCGAGGCGGCCTTGGCCAAGATCGAGGCGGGGGCGAGCCTGATGCAGCTTTATTCGGCGCTCGTGTTCAAGGGGCCTTTTCTCGCGGCCGAGATCAAGCGCGGCCTCTTGCGCCTCATCGCGCAAAAATCCTATCCCCGGCTCGCCGACGCGATCGGCGTCGCGGCCTCGGATTGGGCCGGCGGAAAGGCCGCCGCCGATAATTTCAGGTAGCGCAGCCCCTGGGTCAGGCCGCGCGCGAGAAGAAACACGAGAATGGCCGTCCAAAGTCCGGCGTTCCCGAACGGCCGCGCCGCGTAGAAAGACGCCAGATAGAGCGCGAGCGAAACCAGCATCATGTTGCGCATGTCGCGCGTCCAGGTCGCGCCGATGAAGACGCCGTCAAACTCGAAGGCGAGCGCGCCGGCGAGCGGCGTCAGCGCGGCGAAGATCAAATAGTCGCGCGCATAGGCGCGAACGTCCGGGTTCGTGCTCAGGAAATCGATGAAGGCTCCGCCCGCGCCGAGCGCGAGAGCCGAGGCGGCGGCGGCGAAGGCGAGGCACCAGAAGGCGGTCAGGCGCGCCGCCTTGCGAAATCCCGCGCCGTCGCCAGCGCCGATCGATTGGCCGCAGAGCTGCTCGGCGGCCGTCGCAAATCCGTCGAGAAAATAGGCTGAAACAAGAAACAGATTGAGCAGGATCGAATTGGCGGCGAGCCGCGTGTCGCCGCCGCGCGCGCTTTGCCCGGCGAAAAAGGCGAAGGCGAAAAGCAGCGCCGCCGTGCGGATCATGATGTCGAAATTCACCGAAAACATTCGGGCGAGCTTGGCGCGGTCGAACACTTGCGCGCGCGCGATCGACCAGAAATCGCCATACATGCGCCATGCGGCCAACAGGCCGGCGGCGGCGCCGCAAGCCTCCGCGGTCAGCGTGCCGATCGCCGACCCGCGCACGCCGAGCCCAAAGCCATACACAAGGGCGACATTGACGGCGATGTTGACGAGATTGATGAAAATCTGAAGACCGAGCGCCGCGTCGGTCCGGCCGCGCCCAGTCATCGCGCCAAGCACGACATAGTTGATCAGGACGAAGGGCGCCGACCAGATCCTTATGTCGAAATAGAGCCGCGCGGCGCTTGTGACCTCCGGGCTTGCGTCGAGCGCCGTGAAGCCGACAAAGGCGATCGCCGGCTGAAGGCAGATCAGGGCGAACCCGACGCCAATGCCGACGAGGAAGGCGCGAAGGAAAGTCGCGCGCTGCTCGATGAGATCGCCGCGTCCGAGCGCTTGCGCGGTGAGCCCGGCCGTTCCCATGCGCAGAAAGCCGAAGCTCCAGAAAATGAAATCGAATATGATGGCGGAGGCCGCGATCGCGCCGAGGAGATGCGCCTGCCCGAGCCTCCCGATGACGGCGGCGTCAGCGACCCCGAGCAAGGGCGTCGACATATGCGCAAGCGTCATCGGCAGCGCGAGCCGCAGGATCTGGCGATGGTCGATCCGCGCAGGAGCCGCGCCGGTCTTCGCCTCGGGGCGCATGATCGCCGCGGCCCGTTTCAGCGGTCGCCGCGCATATTCAACAGCCGCAGAACAAACCAGACGGGAATTACGATCGCGGCCCCGACGAGGACATAGTTCACGACCTCGCGGATGGCGTCGAAGCCGAGCGCCCAGATTCGATTGACGAATTCAAGCGCCCCGCGAAAAATATCGATCGGGCGGATGTCGAGCCACATCAGGAAGGCGCCGACGATCAGGGACACGAAGAAGAGGCGCAGGAATACGCCGCCGGGCGAGCCGCCGAGGAAGCGCTCGATCGGCGTTTCTCCGCCGCGTCGCCAGCGCGGCTCTTGCCTTGACGGCGTCTCCGCCCAACGCGGAGGCGCCTCGGGCGCGGATCGGCGATCGTCGCTCATGCAAGACCTCGAAAGCAAGAGAATGGGGAAAGCGGCCCCGACCTTAAACCAATTGATCTTGGCGCATTTTCAAGACTGCTCGAATTTGGGCGGCTTTTTCATATCACGTCATCTCCACCGCCAGCGCGGTCGCCTCGCCGCCGCCAATGCAGATCGCCGCCGCGCCGCGCTTCAAGCCGTATTTCTTCAACGCCGCGAGCAGAGTCACAAGGATTCTCGCGCCCGAGGCGCCGATCGGGTGCCCGAGGGCGCAGGCGCCGCCATGCACATTGACTTTCTCATGCGGCAGGGCGAGCTCGCGCATCGCCGCCATGGCGACGACGGCGAAGGCCTCGTTGATTTCAAAAAGATCGACATCCTGCAAGCTCCAGCCAGTCTTTTCCATCAGCTTTCGCAAGGCGCCGATCGGGGCGGTGGCGAATTGATCCGGCGCCTGGGCGTGGCTCGCATGGCCGCAAATCGTCGCGAGCGCGCCGATCTTCCGCC
>CAWESJ010000066.1:0-4421 GCA_963811015.1 uncultured Alphaproteobacteria bacterium
CATGAGCGGCGCCGTGGTCGGCATGATTGCATGATTGTTGCTCGTAAAGCGTTGGTCATGCAATTCGACGCCGCCCGAAATCGGGGTAGAATTGCCGCCTGTTCGAAGGAGGCCCTAATGAAGCATCATGAACCCTATCTGCCGGCCAAGGCCCTCGGGATCGAAGATTGGGAAAGGGATGAGCTTATCGGGCTCTTGTCCAAGCTCGAGACTAAATCAGCCCTCCTCGACATGAATCAGGCCGCGTCCGATTGCGGCTCGGTCGCCTGCATCGGCGGCCATATCGCGCTCGCGCATGGCGTCTCGGTCCGCGGCGCGCGCCGCTATGTGCAGGCCCAAGGCCAGGCCGGCGGATCGCTCGCCGCGCTTTTCTTCCCCGATCTGACCGTGGACCGGCGTCATCCGGGCTGGCGCGCCGGCGCGCCGGAAGCCGCGCGCGCGATCCTCAATTTCCTGACCACCGGCGCGCCGGATTGGAGCGCCGTGATGCGCAAGGCGGGTTGAACGCCCCGGGGAGCTAAACGCTTTTCATCCTATTCGCCAAATGAACTCGCCCGGCGCCGCAAACATGACGACGACTGAAAAAGCCCGCGCCGCTCTTGCGGCTAATCCGTTTCCGCCGAGCCCGTTCGTTCAGGTCACGGATGACGCGATCATCATCAAATCGGGATTCAGCGAACAATTGCTTCAGCTGCTTCGTTGGGTCCCGAATGTCCAATGGCGTCCGGAACGGCGGTGTTGGACCGTTCCTTTATCCGGCGTCGGAGCCGTGCGCGCCGTGCTGCCGGAAATCCTGCGGCTGGCCGAGGCGACGCAGCCGCGCCCGAACGGCGCGGCGGAGCAGCCTAGCTTCGATCAAGACGAAAACTCATCCGCGCCGGATCTGTTTCGCAAGGCCGCTCGGCTGATCTTTGGCGGCGATTGGCAACGCGACTGCGCGCGCGCTCTAAACCGCGACGAAGCCGCGCTCGCCGGCTGGCTCGCGGGGGACCATGAGCTCGAAAATCCCCGGGCGCTGCTCGACGACATGCTCGCCTTGATGCGGCGGCGCGCCGTCGAGATCGCCGCCGAGGCGGATCGCCTGGCGGCGGCGATCGCGCGATCCGCGCCCTAGAGCATGTTCCGAAAAAGTTGACCGACTTTTGATCAGAACATGCTCCAACTTATTGATCTGGAGCGAGTTCTTATCGATTGGATGAGTCCATCCAATCGGAACGCGCTCTAGGGCTTAATCCCGCGCCGGTCCGGAAAAATGCCAGCCTCGGGACATGCCCGCCTCTTGGCGAGGGCTGGCGCGCGCTATTCGCGGGCGCCGGAGTTTTCTTTGTCTGGTTCGGCTGGCTCCTCGGGCCTGGTCGGCGGGACCGGCGGCTCCGCCTCGGCCGGTTCCGCGGCTTTGGCTGGCGGCTCCGTTGCAGACGGCTCCTCAGGTTTGGCTGGAGCCTCGGACGCGGCCGGCGCCGGCTGGAGCTTGATGGAGGGCTGCAGATCGAGAGGTTCGCCCGCCGCCTGCCGCTTGACCGGCGGCGGGTTCCAGACGCCGGTCAAGGCGTCGCGTTTTGGCGCGTAAAGGCGCATGGTCAGGTTGAACGGCCCCTTCGGCGCGGGAAGCCAGTTCGCTTCTTTGCCCGGACCGGGGCTTTCGTTTTGAAAATAGAGGTCGAGCGAACCGTCCGAATTGTAAGAAAATGGCATCCAGCTGCTGAGGGCGAAGCGGTTGAGGGCGTTTCCAACCTGAAAGCCGTCCTGGTCGTAAAGCGTCACCGACCAGAACGCCTCCACCGGAGGCAATGCGCTTTTTTCAAAATGAAGCGCATAGGCGTTGGCGCCATCGAGAGGCTTTCCGGCTTCGTCGGCGAGATTGAGCGGGTAGATGGCGTCTTCCGGCACATTGGCGCCAAGGCCAAGCTGCGAGACGATGGCGCGCTTCAGATAATAGTCGCCATAGACGCCCATCGAATTTATGTTCATCGACCAGCCGTTCACGACCTTGGCGATGGACTGGGTTTTCCATTTCATCAGCTTCTGCGCGTCTTCCGGCGCGCTCGAGAGGCCGTCGCGTATGGCAGGGGCGGCCTTGCCGAGGTCGAAGCTTTTGCCAGGCTCGATTCCGATCCGCTTCAAGCGCGCGATGATCGGTTGATCAGTCAGATGCGGCGGCTGCAGCTTCAGGATTTCGGCCGCGTAAGCGAAGAATTGCGCCGCCGCCATGCCATCGACCTGCAGCTTCGGCGGGGTCTTCATATCTACGCTCGGGTCGATCTTGACCGCGAGTTTTTCGGGCGCCTTGCCCCAGCGCGAAAGCGGCGTGAGCTTGAAGCCGGCCTGGATCTTGTGGACCGCGTCATAATCCTCCGGCCCATCCGTCTTGGTGCGTCCGATGATCCAGACATAGGGCGTCGGCGCGTCGATCCTTTGGGTATCTTTCGGCAGCTTGAATTTTTCAATCAGCCTGTCGCGCAGATCGGGCCGCCAGCCCGTCGGCGTGACGACGAAATCGCCGGCTTTCGTTCCGGTCGTGCGCCAGCCCGGCGACGCGAAAGCGTCCGTCCACATGTCGAGCATGGGAAGGAGATAATAGCGCCCGCCCGCGTCCGGGACCGAGACGACGATCGGCTCCTTGGTAAGGTCGAGCCAGGCGACGGAATAGAGCGTGTCGAAATTGGGCCGCACGACGGCCTTGAAATCGGCCGGCGGAAATTCCGGGATGTTCGCAAAGGCGTTCATCGGGCCTCGGCCCCATTCCTTGCCGGGCTCGACATTGGTGAGCTGCTTGCGGGTCAGGTCCATGGTCACGAGCGGATAAAAATAGAGATAGGCGTCGACGCCTATTGCGTGCGCCTCCTGCTCCGCGACGGCCGCCTCCTGCGCGGCGGCCTCGCCCATGGCCATGGGCGCGAGCGCCTGGCCGAGGAGAAGGGTCGCGGTCAGCGCAAATGTCCTTTTGTTCATCGCCTCCTCCAGCCGTCCGCTTGATCGGACGATTCGCGTGTTTCGGGTCTCATTTCTTCAGAGCTTGGTCGCCAGGCCTGCCGGATCGCCGCGCCTTTCGGCGGCCTCCCGCCTCAGGCGATAAAATCGACAAGAATGTGGAAAGCCGGCGGGAAGGCGACGCGCAACCGCGAGCGCCGCGGCAAAAAACCATAGGCTCGCGCGATGCGCAACAAATATCGAAGCGCCCCGCCGGAGCGCCTGGACTCGGCAGGATGAGTCCCGATTGCCCCGCCGCGCTGTCATTATGTTGCAAGGCCCGCCCAAATTGGCCGAATGGCCATCGCGCCAAGACGGCCCCAGCAAGGGCCGCCTTCCGCGTTGCTTGCGGCATGCGCCGCTGGTCTAGCGCTCTTGGCTCGAGACCTTCATGGCGCCCGGCGTTGCAGCGTCCTCAGTTCACGATGATTTTGGATTGAACCAATCCAAAATCATGAACGTGATCGTTGCCAAACGGTTAGAGCGGGATGCCGGCGGAAGACCGGTTGCGGCTTTTCGTCATCCCGCTCTAGGGCGCTTGTCGACCGAATGGACTTATTCGGTCGACAAGACATCGCTCAAATTCAAAGAATTGGAGCATGTTCTTATGAGACATCGGATATATCCGATGTCTAAACTTTGACAAAGTCAGTCAACTTTCTCGGAACATGCTCTATGGCTTGATCTCGAGAATCAACGCCTGGTCGCCCACGGAGACCGAGACGCTGTTTACAGTGTTGTTTGTGGCGAAGGGGCTCTTCGATACAAGCGGGTTGTATTGGTTGACTTGAGTCACTGTATTTCCAAAGGTCACCGTCGCTGACACATTGGCGAAGCTATTGTCGGTGAAGGTGGAGGTGTTGTAGCTATTAACCTCTTGCCACAGGACGAGGTAAAAGGTTCCATTGCGCTTCTGCAGCAAAGTGTGATGCAGCTGGGCAGGCTGGTTGTTTATGCTGTAGTTCAGCTTCCCGGGCGTGAATGAAGCGCCTGGATCCGTCAGCAGGGCGATTTCGTTCGCGATGGCGGTGAAGGCGGGTTTATATGTTCCATTGGATTGGATCAGGCCATAGTTCGCCTCGGACCCGCCCATCGCATCGATCGACGTATTCACCACGGCGCTGTCGTCAATAAATTCATACGCATAGGTCCGCGTCACGCCGGCGTTGAAATACTCGAAGAACAGGCGGCTGTAATATTTTCCGCCGGCCTGCAGCGAAACGCCCGGTTGCCCATGCGCGCCATGCTCGAGCGTGTCGTTGTTATACCCCGTCTCCGTCGCAATCATCGGCAAAGTTCCATTCATCGGAACCAGATTGGTTATGTTAGGCTGGATCGACGTCGACGGCATGCTGCCCCCGGGATATGAGTGCTGGTTGCCATAACTCATATATGCGGACAGGTTGCCGACAGACGAGGCGTCCGCCAACATTTGCCCAGCATAATACCAG
>CAWESJ010000067.1:0-11299 GCA_963811015.1 uncultured Alphaproteobacteria bacterium
TGACGGCGCCTCGCCCGAGGTCGCGGCCCTCGCGGCCAAAAACCTCTACAACGTCTTCATCACCGCGCATGGCCTCATCATGATCTTCTTCATGGTCATGCCCGCGCTCATCGGCGGCTTCGGCAATTGGTTCGTTCCGATCATGATCGGCGCGCCGGACATGGCCTTCCCGCGGATGAACAATATCTCGTTCTGGCTGCTTCCCGCGTCATTCTCCTTGGCGGTCATTTCCCTCTTGGCGGAAGGGCGCCCGGAATGAAGGGCTTCGGCGGCGGCTGGGTTCTCTATCCGCCCTATTCCTCCAATACCGGCTCCCCCGGCCCGGCGATGGACTTTTTGATCCTGTCCATTCATTTGGCCGGCGCGTCGTCGATCCTCGGCGCGATCAATTTCATAACCACCATATTCAACATGCGCGCGCCGGGCATGACCCTGCATAAAATGCCGCTGTTCGTCTGGTCGCTTCTCGTCACCGCGTTTCTCCTGGTGCTGACGCTGCCCGTTCTCGCGGGCGCCATCACCATGCTCCTGACCGACCGCAATTTCGGAACGACCTTCTTCGATCCGTCGGGCGGCGGCGACCCGCTGCTGTTCCAGCACTTGTTCTGGTTCTTCGGCCATCCCGAAGTCTATATTCTGATCCTCCCGGCCTTCGGCATCATCAGCCAGATCATCTCGACTTTCTCGCGCAAGCCCGTGTTCGGCTATCTCGGCATGGCCTACGCCATGGTGGCGATCGGCGTCGTCGGCTTGGTGGTCTGGGCCCATCACATGTATACGGTGGGGCTGTCGCTCGACACGCAGCGCTATTTCGTCTTCGCCACAATGGTGATCGCGGTGCCGACCGGGGTGAAGATTTTCTCCTGGATCGCGACCATGTGGGGCGGCTCCATCAGCTTCCGCGCGCCGATGGTCTGGGCGACCGGATTCATCTTCGTGTTCACGGTCGGCGGCGTGACCGGCGTCGTGCTCGCCAACGCCGGCATCGACCGCGCCCTGCACGAGACCTATTACGTCGTCGCGCATTTCCACTATGTGCTGTCGATCGGCGCGGTCTTCGCGATTTTCGCCGGGTTCTATTACTGGTTCCCGAAAATGACCGGGTTCCTCTATAGCGAGCCCCTCGCGAAGACGCATTTCTGGCTGACGTTCATCGGCGTCAACCTGACCTTCTTCCCGCAGCATTTCCTCGGCCTCGCCGGGATGCCGCGCCGCTACATCGATTATCCCGACGCCTTCGCGCAGTGGAACCGGCTGTCGTCCTTCGGCAGCTATATTTCCGCGATCGGCCTCGTCTTGTTCTTCTATGTGATCTATGACGGCTTCGCCCGGAAACGGCTCGCTGGCAACAATCCCTGGGGGGCGGGCGCGACCACGCTGGAATGGACCTTGTCGTCGCCGCCGCCGTTCCATCAATTCGAGACCCTGCCCCGGATCAAGGACGTGGATCACTAGGCAGGGCGTTCGCCGCTCCAAAATCCGAGGCGGCCGCGCGCCGCCTCGAAATGAAGAATGCCCGCCGGATGACTCGCATTCAGGTTCGAACCCTTGGGCGCTTCCAGATCAAACGGCCTCGGCTGATCGGAAGCGCCCAAATCAAACACTTGACGCCTTTCCCGATCGGCCGACAGGGTGCGATCCGGACAGGCGCCGACAAGCAGATCTCGACAAGGCGCTGTCGCGAAGCGCCGCCGCATCGCGGCTTGATCGAACCAGGTCTGGCCGAAACGGGCGAACCGCGGGCGCTCGACACTGATTAAGACGGCTGAGGCCTGAACAGGGCGACAGCCACATATTCCTTAGCGTGACGCAAACATCAAAGCAGCCGGACATGAGCTTTATCAGCGACAGCAGCAACGACATCAAGGCGGGCCTTTCGGTTTCGATCGCAAGCCCTTCCGATTATCTCGCCTTGCTCAAGCCGCGCGTGATGTCGCTTGTGGTCTTCACCGCGCTCGCCGGCGTTTTGATCGCGCCGACGCATGTCAATCCGGTCATTGGATTTGCTTCGCTCCTCGCCATCGCGGTCGGGGCCGGCGCCTCGGGCGCGCTCAACATGTGGTACGACGCCGATATTGACGTCCTGATGCGGCGCACCCGAAACCGGCCGATTCCCGCCGGCAAGATCAGCAGGGAGGACGCTTTCGGATTTGGCGCGACCCTCGCGTTTTTTTCCGTGCTCACCTTGGGGATAGCCGCCAATTGGCTCGCCGCCGGGCTCCTCGCCTTCACCATTTTCTTTTACGTCGTCATCTACACGATCTGGCTCAAACGTCTGACGCCGCAGAATATCGTGATCGGCGGCGCGGCGGGAGCCCTCCCTCCGGTTGTCGGCTACGCCGCCGCGACCGGCAGCGTCAGCCTCGCAAGCCTGTCTCTTTTCGCCATTATTTTCGTTTGGACGCCGCCGCATTTTTGGGCGCTCGCCCTGCTCAAGGCCGATGAATATGGCCGCGCCGGCATTCCGATGCTGCCGAACGCGAAAGGCGCCAACCGCACCCGCCGCGAGATTCTTATCTATGCGATCCTGCTCGCGCCGCTCGGCCTTTCGCCCTGGCTGCTCGGCTTCGCCTCCTCGGCTTACGGCGGCCTTGCGCTCGGCCTCGGCGCGCTGATGCTTTTTTTGGCCGCGCGGGTCTATTCCATTCGGATCGGCGCGAAGGCCGACCGCTGCGCGAAGCAGCTTTTCGCCTTTTCGATCGTCTATCTTTTCCTGCTCTTCGCTGAAATCGTCGGCGAACGCCTTTTCGCGGCGGCGCAGGCCGCGATCGCAAGCGCGCCATGGTGATGCAATGACGACGGACAGCAATTTGGAAGGCGACGAGCTGGAAGGCGTCGTGCTGACCCCGGCTCAGAAGAAGAGCAGGGGCCAACGCAATGTGGCGATCGGCCTCGCGGTCGGCTTCTTCGTCCTGCTTTTCTATGTGGTGACGATCGCCAAGCTCGGGCCGGGCGTGCTCGACCGCCCGATTTGACGATGGGCCCCCCCTTGAGCCAGCAGTCGAAATCGGCGAAGGCACCACTGCTCCAGCGCAAGAGCCTCATCGCTCTAAGCGCCGCCGCGGCGAGCCTCGCCATGCTCGGTCTGTCTTTCGCCGCGGTTCCGATCTACCGGGCTTTTTGCTCCGCGACCGGCTATGGCGGAACGACGCAGGTCGCAAAGACGGCGCCCAGCGCCCCAGGCCATCGCGAACTGACCGTGCGTTTCGACGCCAATGTCGCGCCGGGGCTCGCCTGGACATTCACGCCGGAGACGACGGAAATCCGGCTCGTGACCGGCCAGACCGCGACCATTTTCTACAAGGTCGCGAATGTTTCGAACAAAACCGTTTCGGCGCGGGCGGCCTATAACGTGGCCCCGGATGTCGCCGGCAGCTATTTCGACAAAATCTCCTGCTTCTGCTTCAGCGAGCAGACGCTCGGTCCGCGCGAGACGGCCGAATTGCCGGTCGTGTTCTTTCTCGACCCGGCTCTCGAACAGGACGCGGCCATGGCGGGCGTCCAGTCGATCACCCTGTCCTATACGTTTTTCGCCGCGAAGCCGGCGGCGGCGGCGCTTCTCGGCGCGGCTGAAGGCGGAGCCGGCGTCCCGGCGAAACCTCTGTCAGAGCGGGACGATCGGTCGCCTTGACCGGCGCGCGCAAACAGGGCAATGGCCCCCTGCCGAATTGGCGGCGCAGCCCGCCGTCGGATTTAGTCCCGCCTGTTTTGGCGGCTATCATATGGACGGGCTTGAAGAGCTTTTGCGCTCGCAAAGCCTTTGAGGAAGAAGGTCAAATTTCATGGCGGACGCCCACGTGAAGCCGAACCACGATTATCATCTTGTCGCGCCGAGCCCCTGGCCGATCGCGGGCTCCGCCGCGGCTTTCGTGTTGGCGATTGGCGCGATCTTTTGGATGAAGCATCTGACCGTCGCGGGCGTTGCGCCCGGCGCTTGGTCTTCGGTCTCGGCGTGACCGCCCTCATCGCCGTCATGGCCGCCTGGTGGAGCGACGTGATCAAGGAATCGACCCAGGGCGGCTATCATACGCCGGTCGTCCAGATCAGCCTGCGCTACGGCATGATCCTCTTCATCGCTTCGGAAGTGATGTTCTTCGTCGCCTGGTTCTGGGCCTTCTTCGACGCCAGCCTCTTTCCCGGCGACGCGATCGAATATTCCCGCGCCGAATTCACCGGCGGGGTCTGGCCGCCCAAGGGAACCGAGGTGCTCGACCCCTGGCATTTCCCGCTGCATCAACACGCTGATTCTTCTGACTTCGGGCACGACGGTGACCTGGGCGCATCACGCCCTGCTGCAAGGGCGACCGTTTCGGCCTGAAGGCGGGCTTGGCGCTGACCATCCTGCTCGGCGCCACTTTCACCTTCGTGCAAGGCTATGAATACGCGCATGCGCCATTCGCATTCAAAGGCTCGATCTTCGGCGCGACCTTCTTCATGGCGACCGGCTTTCACGGCTTTCACGTCATCGTCGGGACGATTTTCCTCGCCGTCTGCCTGCGCGCGCCTTCGCCGGCCAATTGTCGCGACAGCATCATCTCGGCTTCGAATTCGCCGCCTGGTACTGGCATTTCGTCGACGTGGTCTGGCTGTTCCTTTTCACCTGCATTTACGTGTGGGGCTCCTGGGGCGCCGCGATCGAAGGCTGAGGCCCGGCCACATGCGCCATGCAATATGGGCAGGACAAAATGGGCGGCGCGCAAGCGCCGCCTATTTTGCTGGCGAGCCGTTTGGAGGTTGCGCCCGCGCCAAGCTCAAAGACCTGTGGCGGCGTCATCGAGAGACGCTGCGCCATCCAGAAACGCCGCCGCGGCCGGGTTTTGCCGAAGCGCCGCGAGATCCTGCTCCGACGGCAATTGCGGCCGGTCCCGCGCGGCGTTGACAAGGCACAAAATCCGAGCGGCGCGTCAGCGCCCGCGCGAAACTGATGCCAGACCCAAGGCTCGATCGTCACGAGATCATAGGGCTGCAGCGCATGGACCTCGTCGCCGACGAGACAGCGGCCCCGCCCGCGCAGCGCCATGACCGCATGCATATGCTCATGCCGTTCGAGGGTTGAGAACCCGCCGGGCTCGATCTCGAAATAGCGCAATTCGCCGAGGAGCCGTGGGTCGGAAAACAAAGTCTGCCGCGAGATGGCCTTGAATGGCGCGCTGTCGGAGTCCTTGTAAGGGAGATGCGCGACGCCATCCCATAGGAACCCTTCCGCCGCCTTGCGGAAGGCGCTTGCTTTGGCGTCATGCGCAACCATGGAATCCTCTTTCGCTACGCACGCCGTCGCCGCCGTAATCATGCTCGGCGACAAGGCGGACAAAGGCTTCGGCCTCCCTGGCGATGGCGCCTCGCGGCGCGGCCAGAAGGCTCCCCCCGATCAGCAGCATCACGTCCCGGCCGTAGAAGCCGAGCATTTCAGGCGCCCGCGCCAAGGTCATGCCGCCGGCGGGCGTAGGCAGGCTCGGCGCAAGCCCGCCCCAGGCGCAAAGAAGAGCCTGCGAGATATGCCTGCATGTCGCTTCGGAATAGGCGAAGCGACCGCCGTGATTGGGAAAGATCGACGCATCGGCGCCAATGAGCCGAAACAGCTTGGCGTAAACGACGGGCGAGATCGCGGCGCCGCTCATTGTCGGATGGGCCAGAAAGGCGAAATCCGGATTTGCTCGGCGCAAAGCCTGAAAGTTCGACAGGCCCGCGATCACCGGCGCGATCAGGACCGTATCGAGCCCCTCGTCCCGCGCCATGCCGAGCTGCCGGCTGATCTCGGCGAAACTGCCGGAAAGGCTCGGCGCGTAGCGAGTCTCTTTGCCGCTCGCCGCCGAGGCCTTGCGGACCGCCGCCGCGCAGGCCCGGACCCGATCGGCGAAAGGACTATAGGATTGATTGGCGAGTCCATGATCGTCCTTGACGAAATCCAGTCCGCCGAGCGCGAGCTCATAGGCGAGCCTCGCAAGCTCGGCCGCCGGCAGACCCTGCGGCTTCAGCGCCGAGGCCGTGAGCGCTCGCCCCTCGGCCTGCGCCCGCCGCCGCAGCAAGGCGACGCCATGGCCGGGGCCGCCGAAAACCGCCAGAAGATCGTCGGGCAGCGCAATGTCGCGAAGGATGACGTCCTCATGCAGCGAGCTATTGCCGAAGAGCATGTTGACGAGCTGGCCGGCGTCCTCGCCGATCGTGACCGCGGCAAGATCGACGCGCACATCAAACCATCCGCCGCCGCAATCCTCGATCGCGGCGACCTTCCCTGCGACCCCGGACAGGACGCCCGGATCATGAATGGCCGCGAGCGGCATTTCAACGCTCTGCTCGACCGCGACGGCCTCGGCCCTCGCCTCGATCGCGCTCGCCTCGCTTCGAATGCGATAAAAGGCGCTCAGTCTCGGGCTCACGTGGGGAAGCCTCATTTCACTGCGGAATCGGGCGAAAGCCACCGCGAATATACATCCAGCCCCAAGACCGGCCAAGGATTTGCCGAACGCGCGCCGCGCCGGATCAATCCGCGCGACGCTATCTCCGCCATCCGCGCATCTTCTGGGACATCCCGCGCCATCGCGCTGCGCCGGAGATTTCTGGCTCAGGCGCCCGCGATCACCGACCGCATCGCCTCATCGGTCGACGACAAGGCCCTTGCAATCGCCTGAGGCGCGGCGGGCGGCGCGCCATTACCCGAAGCGCGCGGCCAATCGTCAGGCCTTACGCTTTCGCGCAAGTCAAGCCCGCCGCGCTGCGCATCGATCTTTTCGAGGAATGGCCGCAAAACCGCGACGATCCGGGCGACGCCGGCCTCGTCCCGGAAAATGTCCTCGTGCCAGCCGGGGATGCGATATGGGAAGATCCGGCCTTTCACCAGAGTCCCCCAACCCAATTCGGGCTCGATGATATTGGTGAGGATTTCATCGCTTTTGAGGAGAATGACGTCGCCAGTCGAGGGAGACGGCTGAAAATTGCTTTGCATGTCGTCCAAAGCCCGCAAGAAGAGCCAAGTTTCCCAATCGTCATTCCCCACTTCCGACGGATCGATGAGGCCGAGCTTGGCGATGAAGTCGAGAATCCGGCTGCTGCGGATGAAAGTATAGAACGACAGGACCTTGGCGATCGACGCCTGGCCGCGTCGGATGAGCCCGATCCGATGCTGCAGAACATGCAAATGATCGCTAAGGAAAAGCAAGACGCGCTTGGCGAAGGGCAGGCCGCTTTCATAGCCAGGCCTCATCGTATCGGCCATCACGAGGAGCGGAACGGATTCCCCGGCCTGTCTCAGCTGCCGCGCCGCCTCATAGGCGATGACGCCCGCGACGCAAAGACCGACGAGAACATAGGGGCCATGCGGCTGCGCGGCGCGAATGGCGCGGACATATTCCGCCGCGATCTCTTGCATGGGTCGGTTGGGGAAAGACGTCTCCTGGCCGGGCTCGAAGAGCTTGACGCCGAAAAACGGCCGGTCCTTTCCAAGCTTTTTCGCGAAATTATAATACATCAGGCTGTTTTGGAGCGCGATAATGGGCGTTTTCGCGCCCTCGGGCTAATCCGCGCGATGTGGCGCTCCGGATCGGGCGCTTCAAGGCGCGAGATCAGCCGCGCGAATTCGCGCAACGTCGGCGCCTCGACAAGCGCTGCGATGCGAAGCTTGACGCCGAACGCGCTTCTGACGCGGGCGACAAGGCGAACCGCTGGAAGCGAATGGCCGCCGAGGTCGAAGAAATTGTCGCAAACCCCGACCTTGCCCACCTGGAGCACCTCGCTCCAGATCTCGGCGAGCTTGATTTCCACCGAACTTTGCGGCGGCTCGAAGACGCGGTCGGCGCCGGCCGGCGCGGCGTCGGGCCGCGGCATGGCCTTGCGGTCCAGCTTGCCATTAGGCGTGAGCGGCAGCGACTCGACGCAGACCCATAGCTGCGGGACCATATATTTCGGCAGGTAGGCGGCGGCATGGGCGGAGAGGTCAGACGGCGAAGGCGCCATTCCGGCGGCGGGCGTGAAAAACCCGACAAGGCGCGGCGTCCCTCCAGAAGACGAGTTCGAGCGCCGCCAAACAGCCGCCAACTCCGGGGCGCCGGCGCATCACGGCTTCAATTTCCTCGAGCTCGACCCGGAATCCGCGCAGCTTGACCTGGGCGTCGACCCGGCCAAGAAGCTCAATGCCGCCATCGGGCAGGCGCCGCGCGAGATCCCCGGTCCGATAGAGCCGACGCGATCCCTCCTCCGTCAGCGCAATGTCGAAAAACGCCTCGGCGTCGAGGTCGGGGCGGCGAAAATAGCCGCGCGCCAGCCCTTCGCCGCCGATGAAAAGCTGGCCGACGACGCCGATCGGCGCCAGTTGGAAGGACCGGTCGAGCACATGGAGCTGCGTGTTCAAGATCGGCGCGCCGATCGTGATCGGGGCCGGAGCGGGCGAAACCGCGCCAATGCTCGACCAGATGGTGGCCTCCGTCGGCCCATAGACGTTCCACAGAACGCCGCCGCCAGCGAGAAGCCCATCCGCCAGATCGCGCGGGAGAGGTTCGCCGCCGCTGAGCATTTTGAGGCCCGGCGCCGGACGAAAGCCGGCTTCAAGCAGGATCCGCCAGAGCGAGGGGGTAGCCTGAACCAGGGTGGCTTGCGCCCGCTTGACGCGCGCCGAAAGCGCGAATCCATCGACGACTTCCTCGCGCGCGGCGATCTCGACCCGTCCGCCGGCGATGAGCGGCAGGAAAAGCTCGAGCGCGGCGATGTCAAAGGCGATCGTCGTCACCGCGACCAACACGCCTCGCGCGTCAAATCCGGTCGCGCGCGCGATCGACCAAAGCAGGTTGGCGAGGGAGCGATGGGAGACCTCGACGCCTTTCGGCGCGCCCGTTGAGCCCGACGTAAAGATCACGTAGCAGGCGTCGTCGACCTCTCCGGCGGTGGTGGGAGCGCTTGCCGGATTGGCCATTATGGCGTCGGCGTCGGCATCCAGTCGAACGACCGGCACGCCCTGGGCGATCTCTGCTATCGCCGCCGAATCGCAAATCAGCGCCGAAACGTCCGAGGCGTCGAGCGCCTGGCGAATCCGCGCCGCGGGATGGCTCGGATCGAGCGGCACATAGGCATGGCCCGCCTTCATGATCGCGAGCAGCGCGACCAGCATGCCGGCGGACCGTTCGCTTAAAAGCGCGACCCGGGCGCCGGGCTCCGGCGCAAGCCCGCGCAAATGATGCGCCAGACGATTGGCGCGCGCGTCAAGCTCCCTATAAGTCAAGGACTCATCGCCGCCGCTCACGGCGATGGCCTCGGGGGTGCGCGCCGCCTGCGCGGCGACGAGCTCATGCACCGGGCGCAAGTCGAGATCTTGCGCCGCCGTATCGTTCAAGCCCTGGATCAGCCACGCGCGCTCTTTTTCGGCAATCAGCGGCAGCATGGACAAAGGCCGGGCGGGATCGGCCGCGATCGCGTCGAGCAGCGCGCAGTAATGTCCGATCCAGCGCGCGATCGTCGCGGCGTCGAACAGATCCGTATTGTGGTCGCAATCGACGCGCAACGCGCCGCCCTGCTCGGTGATGTTGAAAAAAATGTCGAAATTGACGAACCGCTTGGGGTTCGGCTGCACGTCGATCTCGAGGCCTGGAACGTCGATCTTGTCGCCGAGCCGCTCGAGGTTGAACTGAGCCTCCACCAAGGGCCGCTGGTCCAGTCGGCGCGGATTCGGAAGCTTGCGCAGCAAGGTGCCAAGCGTGAAGCTCTGGTTCTCAAAGGCGGCGAGCACGATCTGGCGGGTCGCCGCCAGATGTTCGGCCACGGTCGTCGAAGGCTCCCAGCGCGCGCGCAGCGGCAGGAAATTGACGCAATGGCCAACGAGGCTTCCGCCTTCGACCAGCGTTTGGCCGGCGGCCGGAATGCCGACCACGAGTTCATCCTGTCCGGCGAGCCGCCCGAGCAGGGCCTCGAAGGCCGCGAGCAAACCGACGAAAAGCGTGCAGCCCTGGCGCGCGGCGGCCTTGCGGAAGCGTTGCGTCGCCTCCGCGTCGATGAAGCGGGTGAGCGTCGCGCCGGAAAAAGTCCTGAACGCCGGCCGCGGCCGATCCGTCGGCAAATCCAAAGGCGGCGGCGGAGAGGCGAATTGCGACAGCCAGAAAGATTCAACCGCGCCGCCGCGCCGGGCCTGCTCCGCCCGCTCCTCCGCGCCATAGCGGCCAAACCCGATAGGGGCCGGCAGCTCGGCGGCATGGCCCCCGCGCGCCGCGTCATAAAGCTTGGCGAGTTCGTCGATGACGACATTGGTGGACCAGCCGTCGCACACAATATGGTGCGCGGTGAGAACCAATGCGTGATCTTCCGGCCCCCAGCGCACCAGTTTTGCCCGGATCAGCGGCCCATTCGCCAGGTCGAACGGCGTTTCGGCCTCGCCCGCGAGCAAAGCCCGCCACGTCTCCTGCGCCGCCGCGCTCGGCATGGCCGCAAGGTCGCGTTCGGCGATCGCCAATTCGAGCGACGGCGCGATGCGCATCACCTCGCCGGCCGGAGGAAACGAGCCGCGCAAGGCCTCGTGCCGGGCGACGACCCGGTTGAGCGCCATTGCTAGAGCTGCTCGGTCCAGCGCGCCGCGCAGCCGCAGGGTCACGGATTCGTTGAAGGCGCAGGAGGCTTCGTCGGAAAGCTGCGCGGCGAGCCAGACCTCGGCCTGGGCTTCGGTCAGTGGCGCTTCGGTCATTGGCGCTTCGGTTAGCGCCGCTTCGGTCATTTGCGCCTCGGTAGATGGCGCTTCGCCCGGGGCGTCGGGGCCCGGCGGCCCGCCGGGCAGGAAGCCGGCCTGCTCCATGGCGACAATGCTGCTTTCGAAGGCCTCGGCGATCGCCGCTATGTCGGCCGCGCTATGGGCGGTGGTCAGGAAGCAGGGATAATGATCCTGGATATAGACGCCGCGCTCGAGCATATGCGGAAAAAACAGGCCGGCGAAACGGCTGATCCCGGAAAGATTGAAGTAGAACAGGCTCCCGCATGTCTCGATATGGACGTCGACGCCGCGCCCCTGCAGAAAGCCGTTCAGCCGCGAAACCAGCGCCGCCGTGCGCGCCGTGAGTCCATCCTGGAGCGCTGGACCCTGGTCCTTCATATGGTTCAGCACCGCCCACATCGCCGCCAGAACGAGTGGATGGCGCACGAAAGTGCCGGCGAAGAAGGTCACGCCGACTTCTGGATAGGAATCGTCGCCATAGCGCCACGTCCCGCCGTCGAGGGCGTCCATGAAGGCCGCCTTGCCGGCGAGGACGCCGATCGGCAGGCCGCCGCCGATGACCTTGCCATAGGTTGCAAGATCGGCGCGAACGCCGAAAACGAGCGATATTAAGCGGCG
>CAWESJ010000068.1:0-5634 GCA_963811015.1 uncultured Alphaproteobacteria bacterium
TGTCCGGGAAGCGGATGCAGTGTTCCTTTTGACTGAACCAGCGCCGCTCCAGACCCAGGCGCCGCCCATTCGCCGAAATCCGGTCAGCAGCATCAGGCGGATGGCCGCCAGGCCCGTCGGATGCTCACCTTCCGAAGCGGCTTCGCGCATCACTGTCCAAGATGACGGAGTTCGTTATCGCTCAGTCGGCGTTGCCGTCTTTCGCCAGCGAGTTGCCGAACGCCTTCCGCCGGATTTCCTGCGATGACCTTCACGCGAGCGGCGTGACCGAGCAGGCTCCGCAAGGTTCCGACCGTGCGGCTAGCGACGCCGGCGCCGCCCGTCGCCTTACCACCGCGGCCTTTCCGGCCTCGAGCCGACTTGCCCGCCGCGATATCGGCCTGCATGCCCTCGATATCGCGTAAGGTGAGGCCGCTCACCATGCGCGACCCCAGCAACGGCTTGATGTGGGTCTCGATCCGGCTCCTATCCATGTGGAGCGTCGATGCCTTGATCGGCCGGCGATTTCGGCCAAGGATGCTGACCGCCTTCAGCTTGGTCGAGATACCAATCGCACACCTCGCTCACCGTCATGCCGGCACGCGCAGATGACGGTCGGCCGAGGGATTTTCACCTTCGGCGACCGCAGTCAGCTTCTCTCTGGCAAGGTCTCGCGCAGCTTCCGGCGTTAGCGCGCCGTGCTGACCGAGGACCAGGCGCCGGGTTCGGCCCTCGACATTTCGATACTGGATCAGGTAGCTCTTGACCCCGGATGGCTTAACCCGAACGCCGAAGCCTCTCAGCTCCGTGTCCCAGGCGAACACATCATGCCCGGCTTCCGCTTGAAGAGCGTCCACCGTGCGTTTCATAATCTTGGCCATAATCCGTTCCTGCTCTATCGTTCGACACTTGTTCCGCTTCTGCTTCCCCGGCTTTCGGGGCGGAGGCCGGGGAAGCAGGGGGAAGCACGAGAGGGGAAATCGCCGGGTATGTGGAGGATACGACAGGGTAGGTTGACGAGCAACAAAAAGCCTTGTTCGATAAAGGCTTAGCGGTCTCTGGGATAGAAAAGAAGCTCTGGCGTAAACCGCCTGAGGACCTTGCCAAGGTTGGGGTCGAGGGTTCGAATCCCTTCGCCCGCTCCAAAATCTCTTTAAAGATTGTTCAAGCAGATAATAGCGGCCCTTCGGGGCCGTTTTTGCTTAGTGCCTTCTCCGCTCCGGCATGCCGAGCGGACGCGATGCGCCAGAGCGCTTATCGACCGAATGAAATCATTCGGTCGATAAGAAATCGCTCAAATTCAAAGAGCTGGAGCATGTTCTTGTGAGACGTCGGATATATCCGATGTCTTAATGTCGAAAAAGTCAGTCAAATTTTTCGGAACATGCTCTAGGAGGTAATGTCGGCGGATGAGACGCCGCAGTTCGGTTGCGTGATGACGCCGCGCCGGGCTTTCCCCGCGACGCCGGCTTTCGCTGCGACGAATGTCCGCTATCATTCAAGCGAAGACCCGCATCGAAAGCGCCTTCCGCGGGGCGGCGTTTGACCGGTTAGCGTTCTGGAGCATGTTCCGAAAAAGTTGACCGAATTTTTCGATCAGAACATGCTCCAGCTCTTTGATTTCGAGCAATTCCTTTTCGATCAGACGACTCCATCCAATCGGGAGGCGTTCCAAGAAACGCTTTCTCACGAACATGAAGATAAACGGATGACACGATGACCTACCGGCCGATGGCGCAAAAAACGCAAAGCCTATACGGAGTCTTCGGCAGACGAGATCTCCTAGCAATATATTTAACTTTTGCATCTCTTGTATTTCTTATCTACCTTGGCGTTACTGTTTCTGTCTGCCAATACCTCTTCGTGCTTTTGTCTCTTTTGGCGCCTGTCTTCCTAGTGGCGAAAAATAAAGTAGCCGATTACATCGTCTTTTGCCTTGTTCTCTTCCTTGTCACGCCTTTCATCCGACGGCTGGCGGATTCTTATCTCGGATATTCGCCCGTCAGCATGATCATGATGACGCCTTATATCGCAACGCCGCTTTCCGTCATACTATTGGCGACGGCGGCCTTCGGCGGCCGTATCCGCTTTCCGCTGCCGATCGTCTTCATGATCGCATCGAGCACCTATGGCTATCTTTTGGCGTTTCTCGATGGACGGGTCGTCGCAGGGACCTTTGATCTTTTGAAATCGACGCTTCCTCCCTGCTTCGCGCTTCTCATCGCCATCAGTCCATCGCATAAAAAGGAAATATGGTCGAAGGTTACCGGGACCTTCCTGCTCTTCGTGCCTCTAATCAGCATTTATGGATATTATCAATATGCCTACATGCCAAGGTGGGATGCGCTTTGGATGTTCAATTCGGAATTGGACTCGATCGGTCAACCGGTCCCCTACGAGGTGCGCGTTTTCAGCATTCTAAATTCGCCGGCGGTTTGCGCAAATATCATGATGGCCGCAATCCTTTGGTGCCTCGGAGCCAAAACTTCGCTGCGCTGGGCCGCGCTGATTCTCGGGACTTTTGGCTTATCCCTGACGATGTTTAGATCGGCGTGGATTGCGCTCGCGGTTGGCCTCCTCTACGTGCTGTCTTTCGGACCGGTGCGCACGCGCCTGACAGTAGGAGCCGCGATTGGCGTCATCATTTTCCTGGCTCCGCCGATCCTGGTCATGACCGGAACGGAGGAGGCCATC
Source organism: uncultured Alphaproteobacteria bacterium (assembly GCA_963811015.1). GTDB lineage: Bacteria > Pseudomonadota > Alphaproteobacteria > Rhizobiales > Beijerinckiaceae > Methylocapsa. The sequence goes on from CAWESJ010000068.1 coordinate 2,674, forward strand.
ATGACCCGGGTCTCAAGCCTGTTTTATTTGCAAAGCGACAATAGCGCTTCGGAACGCTCCAACACCTACCAGGCGTTCTTGAATTATTTTGGCGATAACCTGATGGGAACGGGGATCGGCGGCTCCGGGGTCGCCGGGGCCAAGGCCGGCGAAGGTAAAGTCGTCGTCATTGATGGCGGCCCGCTAGAGGTTTTCTCGACGCTAGGCATCATCTTCGGACCACTCTACCTAGGAAGTTTCATCTACCTCTGCGGATCGCTGATATTTTTGCGGCCTTTAGGCGACAATCCGGAACTCATCGGATGCAAGGCGATTTTGCTCGCTTTTCTGACGTTGTTTGCTTCAACCACGGCCACCGGCGGAGAATCCAGCTTCCCGATGTGGCTTGCGGTTGGATTTTTGCTGCCCCCGGCCCTGAAGACCTCATCCGGCGCGCAAAGATCAAAGCGCCAGTTCCCGGTCGCTTGAATACGGATTTGACGTATAAGCAGAGCCGGCGCGGCGCCTGCTCGCTCTGCTGCAGTCAACTGCCGGGCGGAGAGCGAGAAACAGCAGCCGAAAACGCCCAAGCATTTCCGCCAATTCTCGTTGATTGAGGCTTGGCTGAGCGCCTTCTGGTCGATCCCGCCCCAAGGGCGATGGGCGTCGCGCCCCAAATCCCGCAGGGACCTGACGCCGGAAGACTCAGGGCCTGAGGAGCATCCTTCGTCGGGCGGGCGAACCGCTTACGAGACGCCCCTCGCCCTCATCGCTTCAACACGAGGATGCGCCGTTCCCCCGGCGGCAAATGACCCTGAAAGCTATAGGACCTGATCGTATGCAGCCCCTCGATGGGACCAAAGGTGACTTGATATTCGTCGTCCTCGACCCACCACCAGCTCTTGTTGGGCTTTGTCTGATATGACGGGCTATACAACCGCATTCCATTATATTCGAAACCGCCATCGATGTTGTGCGCGCTTGCCTCCCCAGAGGTCTCCAGATCTTGGAGGGCAAGCCACCGAACGCGGTTCCAGGTCATGTAGTCCCGAACGCCTAGAAGCGAATATCCGAAGAAACCCGTACAAAGCACGGCGGCGGCATAGACTTCTCAACCGCGCGAAACCAACAGGCTTGGCTCCCTTGGCGAGAAAGAAATACGCGAGCGGAAGAGCGGGCATAAAGTATCGGTCGAAAATTGGGATCAACAGCAAAGGGCCGAAGTAGGACATGACGGCAATTAAAACAAAGAGCCTTTCTGCATCGACCTGGGCCGCCCCATCGTGACGATAGGCCAGAAAGGCCTGGATCACAAAAAGCGCAATCCGCTGCACGAGCAGAAAGGCTCCCGCCATGCTCACCACGGTCACAAATATCCAAAAGGGCGCCGGCAGCGACGGAAGGTTCGGAAGGCCGAGTTCGCTAACGTCGCGCAGCATGAGCGGACCAATGCCCTGGGAAACAATTATGTTTCCGCCAAAGGGCATAAGCTTGTGTTCCGCCAGCAGGGCCGCGGAGATAACCGCAATGGCGGCCAAAGCTGCGCAATCCGGGATCCGCCGAAGCCATGAAGGCGCCGTCTTTCCGAGTTCGGAGGCTTTGGTCAGCAGGCTGATTGGAAGGCAGAACAACCCCGTAAATAGCAAGATCAACGTCATGTTGTGCCCCAGCCGCATGAGCACGGCCGGCAGCGAGCGGAACGTATGGAGAATCTCTTCGTTTTTAATGCTGTATAATGCAGGCAAGCGATCATGCGCCTTCAACCAATGGTCCAAAAAAACCAAGGATGCGACGCAAAGGACAAGTGGAAGCGCCGCGTAGATCAGCCTCCAATTCATCGATCTGACGCCTTGTACGACAAGATACGCAAGCGGCAAGGATATGCCGAGCTGGCGTATCAGCGTGGCGGCCAAGGCGAACATCGTCGCCAGAAGCGCGAGGCTCAAATTGTCGCGACGCAGCGATAAAATATAAAGGAGCGCGCTCGATGTGACGAAAGCCGAAAAAAGGACATCGGTCATAAACGTGAAAGAGAGCGCATAAACAATCGGGTTAAACACAACGGCGAAGGCCGCGAGAAAGGACAAGAGCTTCGCCTCTTGCGCGACATCTATGATAAGAAACGTTGTCATTGCGAGAAGAGCCGCCGCGGTCAATGTCGCGAGGCGCAGATCGTCGAACCCGCATTGCGTCGCCCAACATATCGGACTTGCCCATACCGATTGCGCGATCAGCGGCATGGCGAGCCAGTCGCTCGGCTTCCAGGTCCCGAGCTTCACAAGATTTTGCGTTGATAAGGCGTAAGACCAATCGTCGATGAGCGGAAAGTTTCCCGACGGATCGACATAGACGACGGTTGCGATAAATATCGCGACAATAATAGATATATAAAAGGCGTTCGAGCGAATTCGTTCTTGCGACCGAGCACGCTCAAGGCGATCACGCGACATGATAATCTGGTGCATTTCGACTTCCAGCGCAGATGCTCATGAAGGTAAAATTAGCATATTCTATTTTGAAATCAATTTATTTTATGTATATGATGATATATTAGCCATCTTTATTGGATGCGTTGTTACGATTATTGATATTCATATCTTGAGTAAACATTGAATAGATTATATATCAGAGTTATACCGCGAAACCCCGTTGAAATGCTCCATCAGCATTGCTGTCGCATTTCTATTCTGACGTCGGCTTATCGGGCCGCGGCTTGACGGGCCTTCGCCAGGCTGACCCGCGATGATGCGTGCAGGTTGGATGCCAAGCGAGCGCGCCGCGCGGCTATGCGGCGGATTCTCCGGCCGACCATCGGTTCAGCGATGGCGCGGCCTTACCGGCGTCGGCCTCACGGTCTTGCGCTTTTTTTGGAGGCCGCGCGCTGTTAGCGCGATAGCGGCCTCATGGCGAATGCGGCGAAGATCTCGCCGACCGCCCATTCAGCTCGATTGAGCGCCCGCCTCGCCGGCGCGGGCCGCCAGA
>CAWESJ010000069.1:0-8631 GCA_963811015.1 uncultured Alphaproteobacteria bacterium
GTGCCTGGAACCCTCGGCGTCATCGTCTCGATCGTGTTCGAGCCGCCATGGGACCAGGCCCGCATGTCCGACGAGGCGCGCGTCTCTCTCGACATGTTTTGAGGCCTCGCGCCGGGCGGGGAGCGGTCTGCTCCGACGCCCGGCCTCCTCAAGCGCCTCGACGAGCCCTTATCCTTTGAGCAAGGGTTCGAGCAATTTGTCGAGGGCCTCCGGCGTCAGCTCTCCATTTTGCTTCTTGCCGTCGATGAAAAAGGTCGGCGTCGCGTTGACGCCGAATTTCTCCGCGGCGTGATCGCGCACCTTGTTGATCTTGGCGTAGAGATCCTGATCCTTGAGGCAGGCCTCGAAGGCCTCCTGGGCGACGCCCGCCTGCTTGACGAGATTGGCCAGGGATTCGACCGGCTTTTCCGTGAAGGCCCAATTTTTCTGCTGCGCGAAGAGCAGGTCGACAATCGCGGTGCGCTTGTCGTCGCCGACGCAGCGGGCCAGCATGAAGCCGGCGGTGGCCAGCGGGTCGAGCGGAAACTCGCGCAAGATGAACCGCACCTTGCCCGTGTCTATATATTTGCGCTTCAGCTCGGGATAGGTCGTCGCATGAAAGGCGGCGCAATGGGAGCAGGTCATCGAGGCGTATTCGACGATGGTCACCGGCGCGTCGGCCTTGCCGAGAACCACGTCTGGCAAGGCCTCGCCCGCCAATAGCTGGTCGAGCGGCACTTCCACGCCTTGAGCCGCCGCCGGATCTCGCAGATCGCCGATCACGCAGGCTACTCCGGCGATGGTCAGGCCAGCGGCCGCCGCCATCTCGAAGATTTCGCGGCGGCTCTTCAAAGGCGCCGGGGGGTTATTGCTGGAACGCATGAGTTTGATCCATCCGCGTCTTATCAAAGGATTACAGGCATGACGCGGTCCGAAATCCGGCATCCGCTTTTCTGCGCCATGCTTTAGAGCATGTTCCGAAAAAGTTGACCGACTTTTTCGATGAGAACATGCTCCAACTTATTGATCTGGAGCGCGTTCTTATCGATTGGATGAGTCCATCCAATCGGAACGCGCTCCAGGGTTTGGATTGGCCCGAAGGCGAAACTTGATCATGAGCTTATAATCGCGGCGTTGGAAAAACCATCGAGAAGCGGCGCGGTCGTTTGATCTCATGCGCGGCGCGACCGGCGGCTCAGAGCATGCGCGCCGAGGCGAGCCAAAGCCTGCCGCAGCGCATCGTCCCTGATTTCGGCCACGAGCCCTTCGGCCTCTTTCGCGGCGTCGGGGTCGGGCGGAAAACGCGTCGGCCGCGCGGCCGCGCGCCGCTCCACCGGGCCTTGCTTGAGGGTAAGGCGCGAAACGCAGCGCCAACCGAGATGGGCGTTGACGCGCTCGATGACGGCCCCGGAAAGATGCTGAAGCTCGAGGGCGAATCCGGTCTCGACGCGCACGACGAGGGTCGCCGAGGGTTCCGCGCCACGCGCTTCGCCGCCGCGCCCTTCGCTTCCACGCCCTTGGAGCCGATCTCTTGGCGGCCATTGGAGCTTGATCGGCTGCGACATGGCGGCGAGCCTTTCGCCGACAATATCGTCCCAATAGAGAATCAGGTCGGATTGCCCGAACCCTTGCCGGGCCAAGACCGGGTCGATCGCGCGTCCGACAAGATCGGCGAGCGGCCGCGACCAGGAGCCTTTGTCGGAGCGCTGTTCCGCATTAGAGCATGTCCCGAAAAAGTGAATCCGGTCTTTCGATCAGGACATGCTCCAACTCTTGAAATCCGAGCGAGTCCTTATCGATCACGCGAGTCCGCGTGATCGGGGCGCGCTCTAGCCTTCAAATCCCGCGCCCTTATAGCCATGTTTCGCCGCCGGACGTCAATGGCGCCGGCGCAAGGACGCCGCCGAGCTTGGTTCGGCGCGCCGGGCGAATTCGATCCAGGGCTCGCCGGGCGCGTTGGCCCAGCCGAGGGATTGATCAGCCTCGATCAATCCCAGCTTGTCGCGCATGACTATGCGCCCGGGAAGAGAACCGCTAAACAAGGCGCATGTATGACGACGCTCGCGAGGCCGCGATCCAGCCCTCCGCCGCAGCCTCGGCGCTCGCCTGGTATGATCGGCATCGCCGCGCGCTGCCTTGGCGCGCTGGGCCCGGCGAGGCGGCTGACCCTTACGTGGTCTGGCTGTCCGAGATCATGCTGCAACAGACGACGGTCGCCGCGGTCAAGCCCTATTTCGCCGCCTTTCTCGCGCGCTGGCCCAATGTCCGCCTTTTGGCGCAGGCCCCGATCGATGAGGTGATGCGGCAATGGGCGGGGCTTGGCTATTATTCGCGCGCCCGAAACCTTCACGCTTGCGCCAGGCGGGTCGCGGACGAGTTCGGCGGCCGCTTTCCCGATGCGGAAATGGAGTTGCGCAAGCTTCCGGGCTCGGATCCTATACGGCGGCGGCGATCGCCGCGATCGCGTTCGGGCGTCGCGCGGTCCGGTCGACGGCAATGTCGACGCGGGTCGTCGCGAGGCTTTCGCGTTCGCCGCCGCTGCCCCGGCGCAAGCCGCTAATTCGCGAGCTCGCCGAGCGCCATCGCGCCGAGCGGCGCGCCGGCGATTTCGCGCAGGCGATGATGGACCTCGGCGCCACGATCTGCACGCCGAAGACAGCCGGCCTGCGCCTTATGCCCCTTGCTACGGCCAATGCGCCGGTCGGGCAAGCGGGGACCCGACGCATTTTCCGGTCAAGGCGGCCAAGCGGCCGCGGCCGCACTGGCGCGGCGGCGTTTTTCGTTCGGCGCGCGGATGGCGCGGTCCTGGTCCGCACGCGGCCGCCAAAGGGCCTGCTCGGGGGAATGGTCGAATTTCCCGGGACCGCGTGGAGCGTCGATTTCGATCCCGGCGCCGCCTTGCGCGAGGCCCCGATCCGCGCGCCCTACCGCAAGCTCGCCGCCGCCGTCGAACATGCGTTCACGCATTTTTCCCTGAGGCTTGACATTTACGTCGCGGCGGCCGCGCCGTCCTGCCCCGCGCCCATGGGATGCCGCTGGGCGAAGGCGGAAGAGTTCGACAAGGAGGCCTTGCCGAGCGTGATGCGCAAGGTCGCCGCCGCCGCGCGCGAATCGGGCTGTCCATCCGGCGGGAAAGACCGAGCCTTATGACCAGGCGGCGCGCAGGAGCGGAGCCTCGCATCACCCTGACGGAAGGGTCGATCCGCGTCCTTTGGGGCGACAAGATCTTGACCATCGCGCAGGCGCCGGGCCTGCAGGAGGCCAGGGACCATGCCGATTTCATCGTCGATCTCGACGCCATTTTGAGCTGGGACGCGCCGCATGACGCAGAGGCGATCGATGTCGAGGATCTGCAGAGGATCGTGCGGGCCATCGAGGCGGAGTTCGAAAGGCTCGGGCTTGTGGTGGCGTTCGAATAGCCTCGCGCGGCGGTCGGGCGCCAACGTATCGAACTGGCCCGGGCGAAGCATTGCGATGTATTATTATTAAGCAAAATTAATATTCATCACGCTAAAGCCGGACGCTTTGAGCAGAATCGCACAGCGCCGCCATCGCAGGAATGCTCTAGCTGCGCTTGAAGCGTTGTGCCGGCTTCCTCCGAGGAGAGGAGCAAAACGGTGAACGCAAGCCGCGCCGCGCTCGCGCAAAACGCCCGAGGAAGGCGGCATTCGGGAGGCCTGAGCCTGGAACGCTTCTGTCACAAAAAATTAATTCGAAAATTCCGAGTTATCGTTCTATATTTAACGCATACGTTGAAATGATTGTGACCAACCTGCTTTTCATTGGGGCGAGGCCCCAAGGGAGTGACGATAAAGTGAAGAACCTATACGCCCCCAGAGAAAACGATACGCAGCGCGACATTACCGAGGTCGCCGAGCGTCTGTTCCGCGAGGTCGGATATCCGAAGACGACAGTCGCGGATATAGCTCGCGAGCTGCGTATGTCGCCGGCCAATGTTTACCGATTTTTTGGGGCCAAGGCCGAGATTAACGCGGCGGTCTGCGCGCGGATTTTCGATGAGATTGAAGCTGTTGCGGCGAAATTGGCCAATTCGCCCCAACCCGCCGGCGCGACTTTGCGCAAGGTGATCGCCGCCGTCGAGGATTTGAATGCGAAACGCTTCCAGAACGATCGGAAGCTGCACGAATTGTTCGAGGCGGCTTACAGGGATGATTGGCCGATCGTCCACGAGCATGCTGAAAAAATGGATAAGATCCTGGCGCAAACCATTCGCCGCGGCATGGACGCCGGCGAATTTCGCGCCGGCGACCCGGAGCTTGCGGCCATGCTCGTGCGCAGCGCCTGCCTGCGCTTCTGTCATCCGCGGATGATGGCGCAATGCGCGCAAAATCCCGCGCCGACCATTGATCAAGTGATCAATTTTTGCCTGACCGCGCTCGTATGAGCGCGCGCTCCGATCGCTTGGCCGCTCTTCAACGCGGCGGCCAGGCGATCCCTCTTGCGGCGCCCGCCTTTCCGTAAAGCGCGCGGCTTGCCTTCAGCGCCCGGTCACGGAGACCCCGATCAGGACCGGATGCAGGAAAATCATCGCCGCATAGGCCAGCGTCCCGCCGCCAAGCGCGATAGCGTCGGCGCGCGTGAAGGAGCCGACCCGGAGCGCTCCATAGTCGCCGCGCTTCTTGACGGCGATGCGGTCGAAGACCGCCCAGGCGAGAAACGATCCAAACAAAAGAACGCCGCCGGCGTCGCCATTGGCCAAAAGATGCGCGAGCGCCCAGATCTTGACGGCGACGAGCATGGGGTGGCGCAGCCAGCCTTTGATCCGACCGATCCCTGAATAGGCGCTCGCCAGCGCCACGAAGGAAAACCACATGAGCGCAAGGGCGAGATGCCGCGCCCAGGCCGGTGGGGTCCAAAGCGGGATCAAGCCCCGGCGCGATAATGGGAGAAGCCCCAGACGATGAGGATGAGGCCGACGAAGGCCGCCAGCGAATAGGCGAGCTTGAACGGCCCGACGCCGAATCGTTCGATGAGCCCGGTCCGCGTCTCGCGAAAGGTCGTGAGGCTATGCGCGCCCAGAAATACGGCTAGTCCTAAAGCCAGAACAAGCATGCTTTCCCCCGCCCGCGATCCGATCCGCCCACAATGGCATGCGGCGGCGTCTGGCGCCAGGGCGGGATGCTCCTGGCTGCGCGACGGCCTATTCCGCCGCCTCGCGCAGGCTGGCCCGCGCCTTTGCGCGCAAAGCGTCTATGGGCTCATAGGCGCCGTCGCGCAAAATGCGCCAGAAGGTCCAGCCGTTGCAGGCGGGCAGGCCCTGCGCCAGCGCGCCGATCTTGTGGATCGAGCCGGCGACCGCGCCGATGCGCGACCGCGCCATCGGCCCGCACGATCGCGGCATGGCGTCTTTTTTCATCGACCAGCGTCTCGCCCGGCGCAATCAATCCCGCCTCGATGAGCGAAGCGAAAGCGATCCGCGGCTCGCGACCTTTTGCTCGGCGAAGTGCGCGAGGGCCTCGGCCGGAAGCGGCTCGACGGCGGCGATTCGCGCGCGCGCCGCCGCGGCGTAGGAAGGCTCGCGCTCGACGCCGATGAAATTGCGCCCGAGCCTTTTGGCGACCGCCCCGGTCGTGCCGGAACCGAAAAACGGATCGAACACGACATCGCCCGGGTCCGTGGCGGCGAGCAGAATGCGCGCGAGCAAGGCCTCGGGCTTTTGCGTCGGATGGATCTTGCGGCCCGACGCGTCCTTCAAGCGCTCGGCGCCGGTGCAGATCGGGAAGAACCAATCCGAGCGGACCTGGCAATCCTCATTGCCGGCCTTCAGCGCTTCGTAATTGAAGCGATAGTTCTTGGCGCCGGCGTCCTTGGCCGCCCAGATCAGCGTCTCATGCGCGTTGGTGAAGCGCCGGCCGCGAAAATTGGGCATCGGATTGGCCTTGCGCCAGACAATATCGTTCAAGATCCAAAAGCCCTGATCCTGCAGGATCGCGCCGACGCGGAAAATATTGTGATAGGAGCCGATCACGAACAGCGTGGCTTCCGGCTTCATGATTCGCCGCACGGCGGCGAGCCAGGCCCGGGTGAATCCATCATAGTCGGAAAAGCTCGCGAACTTGTCCCAGTCTTCGTCGACGGCGTCGACCAGGCTTTGGTCGGGCCGCGACAGCGCCGCCTCGAGTTGGAGATTATAGGGCGGATCGGCGAAGACGAGATCGACGCAGCTGGGCGGGAGCCGGGCGATTTCCTCAAGGCAATCGCCGACGATAACCTCATTCAAGGAGAGCGGCGCGGCGAGGGCGGGCGTTGGCCGCGCCAGCGCGCGCGGCGCGGAAATCCCGGTACGCGCAACCTTGATCCGGGACTTCGCGCCGGCCGGTCCGGCATTCAGGCTACGCATGAACGAGGACCGCAACGCAACTGACCCGCGATTATTGAGTCGCGCAGCGTAAAGGCCGCGTTTCATAGGCCATGTCCGGCCTGTCCCGTATTCGAACGCATTGGCCCGGCGCGACGGTCAAACCGTCTTGAACGGCTTGAAGCTCAAGCGGTGAAACGGGCAGGGGCCATGCTCGGCGATCGCCGCGAGATGGGCTTTGGTGCCATAGCCGACATGGCGGCTGAAGCCATAGGCGGGATAGCGCGCGCAAAGCTTGCGCATGAGGCGGTCGCGGGTCACTTTGGCGATGATGGAGGCGGCGGCGATCGACAGGACCAAAGCGTCGCCCTTGACGATCGTCTCCGCCGGGCAGGGCAGGCCCGGCGGCGGGTCATTGCCGTCGATCAGCGCGTAAAGGGGCGTGACGGAAAGCGCCAGGATCGCCCGGCGCATGGCGGCGAAAGTCGCCTGGCGAATGTTGATCGCGTCGATCTCCGCGGCGCTTGCGAAGCCGATGGAGACGGCGATCGCGCGCCGCATGATCTCGTCATAAAGCGCCTCGCGGACATCTTGCGCCAGAAGCTTCGAATCATTGAGCCCGGCCGGCAAATCGCGCGGATCAAGAATGACGGCCGCCGCCGCGACCGGCCCGGCGAGCGGCCCGCGCCCCGCCTCGTCGACGCCCGCGGCGGGCCATGCGCCTAGCCGCCGCAATTTTCGCTCGACGCGAAAATCGGGCTGGACGATGGCGCCGTCGCGGCGCGGGGAAGCTGCGCGCGGCGTCATTCGCGCGTCAACAAAAATGCGTTGAGCTCGGGCAGGGCGCGCTCCGGAAACAGGCGACATTTCGAGCGTATCCGTATATAAAATTCAATTCGATAGGATGGCGCCGGCGCTGTCGGCCGCGGCGCGGCGGCAAATCGCGCGGAGGTTGAATCCTGTCGGCCTCGCGCGGGAAAAAGGGGATGGGGAAGCACGAATGGCAAAGATCCTTCCTGTGATCATGTGCGGCGGTTCGGGGACGCGGGTCTGGCCGGAATCCCGCGAGAGCCTGCCAAAGCAGTTCATTTCGCTCGTCGGCGCGCGCTCGACATTTCAATTGGCGCTCGAGATGCTCGACGACAGCGTCTTCGAGACGCCGATCGTCATCTCCAATCATGATTACCGCTTTCTCGTCGCCGATCAATTGGCGCAGGTGAAGCGCGAGGCGCTCATCGTCCTTGAGCCGGCGCGGCGCGATTCGGGCGCGGCCGTCGCCGTCGCCGCCGAGCTCGCGGCGCAGGCGGGACCCGAGACGATCGTCGCCGTCCTCGCCGCCGATCACGTGGTGCGGGACAAGCAAGGCTTTTTGGCGCTGTGCAAACAGGCGGCCGAGGCGGCGGCGCTCGGCTATGTCGTCACCCTCGGCGTGAAGCCCACCGGACCCGCGACCGGATATGGCTATATCAAACCCGGCAAGGCGGTCTCCCTCGACGGCGGCGTGTTCCGGGTCGAGGCCTTTGTCGAAAAGCCGGACGCAGCGACGGCGCAAGCCTATGTCGCCGAAAATTATCTCTGGAACTCCGGCAATTTCTTCTTTCGCGCCGATGTGATGCAGGCGGAGCTGCAAAAATTCGCGCCGGCCATCGCCGAGGCCGCCGCCGAAGCGCTCGCCAAGGCGCGCAAGGATCTGAGCTTCGTCGTCCTCGACGCGGAGTCCTTCGGCCGCGCGCCAAAAATCTCGATCGATTACGCCGTCATGGAGCGCACCGACAAGGCCGCGGTGGTGCCGGCCGACATCGGCTGGTCGGATGTCGGCACCTGGTCGGCGGTCTGGGAATTGTCGGAGCGCGACGAAAGCGGCAATTCGATCCGCGGCCATGGCGTCGTCATGAACGCCTCGAACGTCCATATTCGCTCCGATGAGCATTTGACCACGGTTCTCGGCGTCGATGACGTGATCGTCGTCACCACGCAAGATGCGGTCCTCGTGCTCAACAAGGCCTATGGCGATCAGGTCAAGCAGCTGGTCGATCGCCTGAAGAGCGAGGCGCGGCCCGAAGCCCTGGCGCATAAGCGCGCATTCCGCCCCTGGGGCTATTATCAATCGGTCGACGCCGGGTCGCGCTACCAGGTCAAGCGCATCGTCGTGAAGCCCGGCGAGCGCTTATCGCTGCAAAAACATTTTCACCGCGCCGAGCATTGGATCGTCGTCAAGGGGACGGCGGAAGTCACCCGCGACAATGAGATCCACCTCGTGCATGAGAATGAATCGATCTATCTGCCGATCGGCTCGGTGCATAGCAAGACGCAACCGCAACCAGTAGAACGGC
>CAWESJ010000070.1:0-6614 GCA_963811015.1 uncultured Alphaproteobacteria bacterium
TAAAAAAAAAAAAAAAAAAAAAAAAAAAACGCCCAGCCGCGCGGCGATCATCGCATAGGCATCCGGCCTAAGATGGCGGAAGGCCAGATCTCAAGCTCCTCGCGCATCCGCTGCATGCCCATGCGGCCGGCGAGAGGCGCGTAAATGTCGAGCGTTTCCTCGGCGATCCGGGCCCTTTTGTCCGGCGTCACGAAATGGAGCGTGCGCATATTGTGCAGGCGGTCGGCGAGCTTGACGAGAAGCACGCGCACATCTTCGGCGACGGCGAGAAGAAGCTTGCGGAAATTCTCCGCCTGCGCCGCGCGCTTCGACACGAGATCGAGCTTCTTGAGCTTGGTCAGACCGTCGACGAGGCGGCCGATATCGCTGCCGAAAAGGCGATCGATCTCCTCCCTGGTCGAGCCGGTGTCCTCGATCGTGTCGTGCAGAACGCGCCGCGACGATCGTCGCGTCGTCGAGCTTCATGTCGGTCAGGATGGCCGCGACTTCGAGCGGATGCGAGAAATAGGGATCGCCGGACGCGCGCCTCTGCGCGCCATGGGCCTTCATGGCGTAGACATAGGCGCGGTTCAACGACACCTCGTCGGCCAGCGGATTATAGCGCCGCACGCGATCGACGAGCTCATATTGCCGCATCATGATTTTAACTGACCCGCAGCTCGAAACGCGACAGCACACCGGCCGCGCCCGCGAATGACGGCTTCAATCCGGCAAGCCTCGACGCGCCGTCCATTGCTTGAAGCCGCCCGGCGAAACAGAATCCGAGCGCTACGCAGGCGCCCGCGCGCCGCGGCCCCAAGCTCCAACCCATGAACAAGAGAGCGGTTCAAGCCGGAGAAACAAAACGCGCGGAAACCAAGGTCGATCAGGACGCCTCAGTCACCCTCGTCTTCGGTTTCCGCCGGCGGCACCAGCCCTTCGAGCCCGCGCAGGAGATCCTCCTCGGTCATGCGGTCGAATTGGACGTCGCCCAAAGCGTCGGGCCGGGCCTCCTCCGCAACCGACGCCAAGGCCGGCACGGCCTCCGCCTCCGGCTCGTCCACCTCGACATGCTTCTGCAAGGACTGGATGAAATCTTCCTTGAGGTCTTCGGGAGCGAGCGTCGACTCGGCGATTTCACGAAGGGAAACGACCGGGTTCTTGTCATTGTCGCGGTCAACCGTGATCTGGCCGCCCGCGGCGATCATGCGCGCGCGATGGGCCGCGATCAGAACCAGCTCGAATTGATTTTCAACCTTATCAACGCAATCTTCGACTGTAACGCGGGCCATGCTGCGCTCGCTCCTTGTTTATGGAACTATTTTGTATTAGCCTGATTTAGCGCCGAAGAGTTTACCCATGCAAGATAAAACGCCCCGCCGGCTCAAAGCGCGGCGTGTAGGCCTCACTCATCCGCGTCTCAGCTCTCCGGCCTAAAATTCGGGCGCCGCGGTGCAAAGCTCCAGCTTGTCCGACGCATGATCGCCGCAATTGTATTTCATCGTATGAATTATATTTAAGTGTGGCGGTCTATTAATGCAGCTGATACGAGTAGCAGCATTAATTTGGCGGCTAAAGCTTGGTTTCCGCTTGCTCTCCTCCGGATTTGAATATTCACTCCGGGAACCTCGGAGCTTCAAGTCAAGCGGAAGGCCTCTGTAGATTAAGGATCGCTGCTCGAAGTGACGCGATGGCGCAAAGTACGATATGACCATGGAGTTTTTTGTTCTCGCTCCTGGCCAAAGGGTTGAAGTACCCAGCAAGCAAGAGCAACAAATGAGCATGCTGAAGAGATACGTTTATGGCTGACCAAGAACGAATTGCGCTTTTCATTGATGGCGCCAATTTGTACGCAACCGCGAAATCCCTCGGCTTCGATATTGACTACAAAAGGCTCCTCAAGGAGTTCCAATCGAGAGGGAAGCTCATTCGCGCATTTTACTATACGGCGCTGGTCGAGGATCAGGAATATTCTTCGATTCGTCCGCTGGTGGACTGGCTTGACTACAATGGCTATTCTGTCGTGACCAAGCCCACCAAAGAATTCGTCGATTCCCTCGGCCGGCGGAAGGTCAAAGGGAACATGGATATTGAGCTTGCCGTCGACGCGATGGAAATGGCGGAGCATCTCGACCATATCGTCTTGTTCTCGGGCGACGGCGACTTTCGCTCGCTTGTCGAGGCGATCCAGCGCAAGGGCGTCCGCGTGTCCGTCGTCTCGACCAACACGACCCAGCCCGCCATGGTCGCGGACGAATTGCGCCGCCAGGCGGATGAGTTCATCGACATTGTCAATCTCGCTTCGAAAATCGGCCGCGACGCTGCGGAACGGCCGCAAAGGGCTCAGGATCGCCGCGGCGGCGCATCGGCGCCCGGCAATTTTGATCCGGAGCTGGTCCACGATCGATTGGAGTGAAACGTCGATTGGGATGACCTCAAGGGCTCTTGGCCGCGCCAGCCGAGAGCCGCAAGCGAAGACCTCCGAACCCGATCCGGACTGCGCAATCTGCCCGCGCCTGGTGGCCTTCCGGGCCTCAGGCCGCGCCAAGGAGCCGGATTGGCACAATGCGCCGGTCAAGAATTTCGCCGTCTCGGACGCGCGTCTCCTTATCGTAGGCCTCGCGCCGGGATTGCGCGGGGCCAACCGAACCGGGCGGCCGTTTACCGGAGACGTCGCCGGCGATCTTCTTTATGAAACGCTGCTCGCCTTCGGCTTCGCCAAAGGCGCCTATCACGCCCGCGCGGACGACGGCCTCGGCCTCGACGGCTGCGCGATCACCAATGCGGTGCGCTGCGTACCGCCGCAAAACAAGCCGACCCCGCAGGAGATTGCTGCGTGCCGGCCCTTTCTCGCCGCCACGATCGAGAGCCTGCCCAAGCTCCGCGCGATCCTCGCGCTCGGCCGGATCGCGCATGACTCGGTCGCGCGCGCCATCGGCGTCAAACCGGCAGGCGTCCCTTTCGCGCATGGCGCCGAACATATTCTGCGCGGATCCGAAGCCGAAGCCGTTACGCTTTTCGACAGTTATCATTGCTCGCGCTATAACACCAATACAGGTCGGCTGACGCCGCCCATGTTCCAGGCGGTGTTCGCCAAGCTGCGCGCCAAGCTCGACGCCGAGCGCGGATGAAAGCGCGACGCATGGCCAAATCACGCCGCGGCGCATCGGGCGCGAGGCGTCAGGCGGCGGCTTTTTCGACGACTTCGGCCGAAACAACAAGCTTGGGTTCGGCCGGCGCGCCCACCCATTCGGTATTCGACGGGATCTGTTCGCCCTTCATCACCAGCGTCAAGGGTCCAAGACGCGCATAATCGGCGACGACCGTATCATAGAGAACCGTCGAGCCGGCGCCGACCGTCACCCCCTTGCCGACCTTGACCCTGCCAACCTTCATGACGCGATCCTCATAAAGATGCGTCTGCAAGGCGCAGAGCTCGTTAAGGGCGGAGAAATCGCCGACGCTGACGCAGTCGAACTCGGTGATGTCGGTCATGTTCATATATATGCCGCGCCCCATTTTCGTGCCGAAAAGGCGCATGAGCCAGGGGAGGAAAGGCGTCCCGCGCAAATGGTCGAGCAGCACCTTTCCGGCCATCCCCCAATAAATCACCGCGACCGCCTCGGTCCGCATCGCCCACCAGGACCACATCGGCCGCACCAAAGGCTCATAACGGCCCATGGTCACCCATTTCATGACGATGACGACAAAGGTCAGGGCGAAGCAAATGGCGATCGAGGCGATCGTGAAAAGCGCGAGCAGCTCGAAATAGCGTCCTTCGAGCACGCTTCCGCCGAACCATTCCACCGCCCAGGTTCCGAAAGTGATGAACAACATGGTCGGCAGCGAAATCGTCACCGCCTCGAAACAGCCGCGCGCGAATTTCTTCCAGGCCGGGGCCTCATAGGTCCAGTTCGCGCCGCCGACGTCGAATTTCTGCCGGACCGGCAGCTTGATCGGCGGCGAGCCGAACCAGGTGTCGCCCTCGCTCATCAGATGATTGGCGGGCGGCTTCGACTTGATGCCGATCAGCGCATTGGCCGGGATGACGGAGCCGGTCGGCACCACCGCGCTATTTCCGACGAAAACCCGCGGGCCGGTCTTGACGCCCTTGAGATACATCCAGCCGTTGCGGATCTCCTCGTCGCCGAGGATCACTTCGTCGGCGATGAAGCATTTCTCGCCGATTTCGACGAGATCGTAGCGGCCGGACAGATTGGTCGAAATCTCCGCGTCCTTGCCGATTTTCGCGCCCATCAACCGATACCAGGATCGACTTCAGTCACGTCGCCACGGGCAAGGGCGAGGCGTCCGATATGGAGATCGCGCGGCTTCCCGAACAGACTCGCCCCGATCTGATCTGCCTTGCCGGATTTATGCGAAAGCTGCCGCCGGCCGTGCTGAAGAAGTTCCAGAACCGATCGTCAACATCCATCCGGCGCTGTTCCGTCGTTCGGCGGACGCGGAATGTACGGCGAGCATGTTCACGAAGCGGTGTACGGAGCATGGCTGCAAGGTAAGCGGCTGCGGTGCACTTCATCGACGAGATTCGACACGCGGAAGTCCGATCATCGTGCAGACATGTGTCCCATCCTCGACGACGACACGCCCGAAACCCTCGCCGCGCCGGTCCTCGTGCCGAGACGCCACCTACTCCAAAGCCGTCGCCGCCATAGCCGAAGGCCGAGTGAGCGTGGAAGGACGGAAGGTGACGGTCAGGGCGGAGTAAGACACCAACTGCTGAGGATGAGGCGCAGAAGTCAGGAATCGCTCTATGCGCCGTGGGGCCATTTTTAGAGAATGAACGATGCGCAGGCGCGATCACATAGCCTTGTTGCGATGAATGGCACGGACTCGGCGCTATCTTTCAATCTATCCCGATACGTCGCCATTGCGGATCGGGTTTCCCAACTTGGATTTCGTCGATGTTCGCCGGTCGAATCTGGTTTTGGCTGCTCGGTGTAGATGAAGCGGCAATATTCGGCGGAGAGGGGAGATTCCGGCGAACTCGGGCAACTCGTTGAGAAACGTGTGATCCAGCCGATCGAGGATGGCGTTGAAGACCTTCTTCGACGTCGGAGAAGTCGACAACATGCCGGCACTCGTCGAGCCGCTCGCCTTTATAGATCGCGAGTATGCGATAGTTATGGCCGTGCAGCCTTTCGCAGGCCCGCTGTAGCCTGTGAGCTGATGCGCGCAGGCGATCGTCTTTTCCACCTGAATTGTGAACATCGATTCTTGCTTTTGTCCTACCCAGCGGCCTTTCTATAGCATCTCCACTCACCCGATTTCTTCGTCGAGCAGCGCTACTTTGGGCATGACGGGTTGATCGGTGAAGGCGAACGCGGCGATGATCACCTTGTGGCCGACCTCGGCGCGCAGGCCGCCCGGACCGTTCAGACAGATCACGCCGGAACAGGCGCGCCTGCTAGAAGCGTACGTCTCGAACCGGGCGCCGTTGGTGACGTTCCACACGTACACGGGACTGGCCCGGCCAGAGTCGACGGCATCGAGGGGAGAGTCCGTCGATCGTCACCGATCCTATGTAATCGATATTGGCCTCCGTCACGGTGGCCCAATGAAGCTTGCTCTTTAAAGAGAGCTGTCTATTGCAAGACATCTACTTAATAATACCGGATGAAGGCTCACGGGCAGTAACGATGCCGGGCTATTCGCGAGGGCTCGTACTTAGTGCCCGCTTTTTGCCGGCTCGGGGCGGTCCGGGTCGGGCGAGCGCCGCGACGGCGGATGTCGCGGGCGGTTCGACGCGGA
The DNA here is from genome assembly GCA_963811015.1 of uncultured Alphaproteobacteria bacterium. Taxonomy (GTDB): domain Bacteria; phylum Pseudomonadota; class Alphaproteobacteria; order Rhizobiales; family Beijerinckiaceae; genus Methylocapsa. The sequence goes on from CAWESJ010000070.1 coordinate 5,752, forward strand.
GCCGGTCGTTCAGAGGGATGGGGATAGGAGACAGGCGGTTTCGATTATCCGGCGGCGCATCGACAGCAGGCCGCCGAGCGCGGGATAGGATGTTCGATCCAGACGAGGCTAAATCTTAGTCGGACGCGTGCCGACCTCGATCGTGTACGCCGTCGCAGGCGGCGCGAAAGCGTCGCGCACATAGAACTGCGCGCTCTGCGAGTCGGCATCATTTCCGTAAATGCGATCGCGAATGGGAGATGATCTAGATTGCGCCGGCAGCTTGACTCCGGACTACTGTCGCCGATGGGATTGTCCGGTAACGAACGTACTGGACAACCACGTTCCGCGGCGCGCCTCCGATCGGAGTAACGGTCAGCTCGGCCGTAACAGGAAAGACGGCGGGCATGATGTTCTGCTGGACATCCGCGGCAACATCGGCGGCGCCGAGAAGCCGATTTTGAACACAATTCGATACCGGACGATCTCCCGTGGCATGACCTTGATGATGGTCGATCTGACGATGGCGGTCGGCGAATCTGCTCAGGGCCATCCTCAAGCGCGAAGTAGAGATCGCCCCACCAGCGGTGGACAATGGCCGGGCGGGCGAGCAGCTTCTTGACGCCTTCGACATTGCGCACCGCAAACGGCATCTGCGCAACATAGTCGCGTTTCATTCGCCGGAGCTTCCTTCCAGCACATGGATTTTGAGCTCGTTCGCGGGATCGGTGAGGCTGGAGGTCGATCGAGGTAGGTGACGGTCATCGGGATTCCAGAGACCGCGCGCGGATGCACCACGACCAGCATCTGGTCGTCGACCCTCCTGCCAGGCGACCAGAAATAAAGCAAGACTGAGTCTGAACCAAGTACATGCAAAAAACATA
>CAWESJ010000071.1:0-4029 GCA_963811015.1 uncultured Alphaproteobacteria bacterium
AGGCGATATTCTCGGCGATCGAGCGATGAAACAGGGCCGGATCCTGCGGCACCAGGCCGATCGCTTGGCGCAGACTCGCCTGGGTGACCCTGGCTATGTCCTGGCCGTCGATCAGAATGCGTCCGCCGTCGAGATCGTAAAGCCGCTGCAGCAGCTTGACGAAGGTGGACTTCCCCGCCCCCGAGGCGCCGACGAGGCCAATTCTTTCGCCGGGTCGGATCTCGACCGAAAGACCGTCATAGAGCGGTCTTCCCGCCCCCGCATAGCCGAATGTGACGCGGTCGAAGACGATCCGCCCCTGCGTCGCGACCAGCGCCTTCGCGCCCGGAAGGTCGTCGACATGCGGCTCGGTCTCGCAAAAAACCGCGACATCCTCCATTTCATTGATTGCGCGCTGGGCGGTGCGGACATGCTGGCCTATGTCGCGCAAATAGCCGCGCACCAGCAGCTGGACGGAGACGAAGCTCGCCATGTCGCCTGGCCCCGCGCCGCCTTCGGCCCAAAGCCAAAGGCCAGCGCCGAGCATGGCCGCCTGCATCGCGAGCAAGACGCCGGCTTGCGCCACGCTGGCGTAGGCCCCCCGCCGCCAGGAGACGAGCGTGCGCGCCTTCCAGGCGTCGGTCAGGCGGAGGAAGCTCGCCTCCTCCCGCGCTTCGGCGGCGAAGGATTTGACCGCCTGATTGGCGGTCAGGCAGTCGGCGAGATTTGCGCTTATCCGGGAATCATAGGCCTGCGCCGCGCTGCTCGCCGGCGCGACCCAGGCGACGGAAAGCCCGACGCTGACCGCGAGATAGGCCAGGATCGACAGCGCCACGACAACGCCAAGCGCGGGCCAGCGCGCGAGAAACACCGCGCTGACGGCCACGGTCACGATGAAGGCCGGAAAGAACTGGAAAACCATGGCGTCGGTGAATGTGTCGAAGGCCCACATGCCGCGCGTGATCTTGCGCACGGTCGCGCCGGCGAAAGCGTTGGCGTGCCAATCGGCCGAAAAGCGCTGGACGCGCGCAAAGGCGTCGCCGACAAGCTGCGCCATGGCGTCGGCGGTGAATCGGATGAGGATGAACTCGACGGCGCTGCGCAGGAGCTGAAACGCCAGAACGATCGCGAGAAGCCAGGCGAGCGCCTCGATCCCGCGCGCCAGGTCGCGCGTTTCATTCCCCGCAACCGCATCAACGAGACGGCCGGCCGCGAAAGGCGTCGCGACATCGACCAGCGACGAGACGATGCGCAAGACGATGAGGACCGCGAGCCAGCGCGGGCTGCGGCGCCAATAGCGCCAGACGAATCGCAGGACTAGCGAAAAAGAGGAAACCGGCATGACTCAAACGCGGCCGCTCCGCGCGGCCGCGACTTCGAAATTAGACGCCGCTCCGGCGCGCGCCTGGACTGGCTGCGGCGCGGCGTGGCGATGGAAACGAACAGGTTGGATGCGGGGCGAAAACGCGGCCGCCAAAAGCGCTGGTTAAGCCTCTCCGAGCTCTGCCAATGCTGCGCGCCAAGGCCTTAAAGCGGTTTCGCCCCGCCCGAAAGTCCAAAAGCGCTTCAAATTTTCTTTTTTGATCGCAACCGGCCGCGCCACGGAAGCCGCGGCCGCGGCGCGACGCCCTAACCATTCACGCGTTCGACCTTGCTGACCATCGGCCGCGCCCGCAAATGCGAGATGATCGCGTTCAAATGCTTCAAGTCATTGACCTCGATGTCAATGATCATCTCACGAAAATCAGCCGACAGAGGATTGATGACAATATTGTCAATGTTGGCGGCGTGATCGCCGATGACCGTGGCGATCGCGCCCAAGGTGCCGGGCTCGTTGATCGCGGTTATGACGAGCCTCGCCGGAAAGAAATCCTGCCGTCCATCCTCGATGTCCCAGCGCACGTCGAGCCAGCGGTCGGGCTCTTCGTCGAAGGCGGTCAAATCGGGCGATTGGATGGGATAGATGGTGATGCCTTCGCCCGGCGTCAGAATGCCGACGATTTGATCGCCTGGCACCGCGCCGCCGTTCGGCGCGAAACGCACCGGCAGATCGCCCTGCAGGCCGCGAATGGGAATTGATTTCCGGTTTTGCTCATCGGTTGTTTCGCCGGGAAACTTGAACACCAGGCTCGCCGCCTTCTTCAAGCCGAACCAGCCGGCCTCGCCGCGCGGGCGCGGCGCGATAGGCTTTCGCTCATCCATGAATTCCGGATAGACCGCCTTGACGACGTCGCCTGAAAACATTTCGCCGCGCCCGACGGCGGCGAGCACGTCCTCGACGCTGGCGCGGGCGAGGCGCGCCAAAACGCTTTTCAGCTTGTCTTCGGTATAGGGCTTGCCGGCGCGCTCGAAGGCGCGGGTCACGATCTGCCGGCCCAATCCCGCATATTGCGCCCGGACCGCGTCGCGCGTCGCGCGCCTGATCGCCGAGCGCGCCTTGCCGGTGATGACCAGGGTCTCCCACGCGGCCGGAGGGACCTGCCCCTGGGCGCGGGCGATCTCGACCTCGTCGCCATTCTGCAATTCGGAGAGCAGCGGCGCATGGCGGCCGTTGATCTTGGCCCCGACCGCTGAATTGCCGACGTCCGTGTGCACGGCGTAGGCGAAATCGATCGGCGTCGCGCCGCGCGGCAAGGCGATCAGCCGGCCTTTCGGCGTGAAGCAGAACACCTGATCGTGGAACAGCTCGAGCTTGGTGTGTTCGAGAAATTCCTCGGGCGTATCGCCCTCGGCGAGCAGCGAGATCGTCCGCCGCAGCCATTGATAGGCGCGGCTCTCCTTCGTCAGGGTTTCGCGGTCGGCGATGCGGCCGTCCTTATAGAGCGCATGCGCGGCTACGCCATTGCCGGCGATGTCGTCCATGGCCGCCGTCCGGACTTGCAGCTCCGCCCTCTGCCGGCCCGGCCCGACGACGGTCGTATGGATCGATTGATAGTCGTTTTGCTTCGGCGTCGAGATGTAATCCTTGAAGCGGCCGGGAACCACGGCCCATTTGGTATGCACCACGCCGATGACGCGATAGCAGTCCTCCACGCTCGACACGATGACGCGAAATCCGAATATGTCCGACAATTGCTCGAAGGCGATCGATTTGCGCTCCATCTTGCACCAGACCGAATAGGGCTGCTTCTGGCGTCCTTCGACCGTCGCCTCGATGCCGCGGGCGGCGAGCTCATCGGCGAGCTCCTTCTCGATCTTGACGATGATCTTGCCGTTTTTCCGGCGCAGCTCCTCGAGCCGCGCGGCGATCATCGCATAGGCGTCCGGCGTAAGATGGCGGAAGGCCAGATTCTCAAGCTCCTCGCGCATCCGCTGCATGCCCATGCGGCCGGCGAGAGGCGCGTAAATGTCGAGCGTTTCCTCGGCGATCCGGGCCCTTTTGTCCGGCGTCACGAAATGGAGCGTGCGCATATTGTGCATTGAAATCAGGCCGTCGATTTGCAATATCCCCGTCCAGCACCTTGAATCACCACATGCAGAACGCCGGCAATCCGATAAATGCCCCAGACCTATCCACCCGGTTGCAATAATTTCAAAATTATTTACAGAAAACCGTAATTGAATTCCCCCCAATTACTGTAAGATTACGTTTAAGCATGATTTTTTCAACAAACATTTGTTTTGCTTGTTGAGGCGGTAATTAATGACAACCAACCAAGCCATTATAATGAAAACACTTCATCATTTCGTTTTATATTCAATCCAAATCTTGTGCCCGGCGTATATTGCAATGTTTGCCCTGTTGACTGCTGAGCGGACTGCGCAGGCACAAAGTGTTGGCCATGGCAAACCGTGCCCGGCTTGGCCAGCGGTTATTGGATCAACGATAGTGTTAATTCAGCCGGCACTTCAAGCACATGGCAGGAATGGAACGGCACAGCATGGACAAACGTCACCGCAGACAAAATAGCCGCATCAGCTATCCGAGCAACAATGTTAATAACGTCATCACAATTTTGCCCGGTACCAGCATTACCAACAGCAGCGCCGGTTCCGGACCTCTTATCGCTGATGAAAGTCACAGTTTCGAGCGGGGCTGATTTATCGATT
>CAWESJ010000072.1:0-5291 GCA_963811015.1 uncultured Alphaproteobacteria bacterium
GCCGATCTGGTCGAGGCGATGCGGGGAGAGGAAATGTGATGGGGGTATGAATTTGGTCCACTTCCGATGGGAGGGCGTAAACAAATCGAAGCGCTCCGCCATGTCGAAGCTGTCGATTACGTCATATACCTCTTCATATAACTAGTTTAGCGTAGTACTCTTGCTCGGTTGAATTTGAACGAAGTCTGGAGGTTCCCGCATGTCGGCCAATGTGATTTTATCAGCTTATGCCGCTGCTGAGTTACAAGCAAGAATGGGCGGGGAGAGATGATGCCGTGTTTTAGCTCTATAAGAGGAGTTCATTCAGTTTTACTACGCAAACATAATGAAGGCCTTATGTCTCGTAATTATACAAACCTGAGACGAAATATAGTTATAGCAAACACGATTTGTTTTGGTCTTTGCTATTCGATTATGATCGCAAAAGCTGATACTCCGACGCATAATCATTCATGTAGAGAACGTGACCGGGGCGAATTGCGGACTATGAAGGGTATTAAAGATGACGATGGTACTATTTTAGTCAAGTTTAAAAAAGACTGTACAAATGATGTTTGTATGGTTCATGCCCAGCTCGATAATAAAACAAATATCGCAACTTTTGTGTTAGATCCTCTAAGCTGCTTCACGATTCGTGACGAGGTTAAAGAGTTTGATACGGAAACAAAACCTCAGGGATGTGCAAAGCATGCCACGCTTGACTATCAGTATGTAGGCCTCAATGACGATGTGTGGACCGGATCAGCTATTATTTTCGAGACGGTGCAGGTTGACAAGAGCGACGGCCGGGTATGCTCGCGGCCAGACTTCAACGATGGTCCCGCACTGGCGACATTTGTGTCAACTTATGAAATCACGCCACAGACGACCGTCTACGTCTATGAGCTGGATGGATACCGTACGATCCAAGAAGCAATTGACGCTAAACCTAAATATATAACAGAGACGACGAGGTAAGATATGCCTATTACGCTCAAATTTGGAAGTGACGTTCCTTCCGACACTCAAAAAGCTGCGACTACTATTGTTAATGCTATCAACGCCTCTGGTATTTTCCCAGGCAACAAGACAATTGTAATTTCAAATTTCTCAAAAACTCAGTTAGCCACTATGGGAGCGCGGACGGGCAATACAAACGGCGACAATAATTCACAGATCCAGGTCAATCAAACTTTTGACTACGTAGCCTTCAATAAAGGGCCTGCTTATCCGGTAGTTTCGTTATCCGGATCGATTTTACACGAAATCACCCATGCCCTGTATCCTGGGGTAGCAGGATCAAACAACGACCTACACGCCGCTCCTTTTTATATCGACGAATTGACCCTTGCGAATGCTATCGGCATGAGAGTTGATTACTCCGACGTAGGTAAAGCGGAACAGGCTCTACAACGCGATCAAGGTTTTTCGTTAAGCGACGCGCGAAAAGCAATCGCTAAGTTTCCGTCTAGTGGAATCCAGCCTAACGGAACACTTACCGAGAGCCCCATTAATTACATGAACGAGAATAACGGCGTCGATCCAACATACATCCAAAACGCTGTTCTGAGCGGCAATGGCCTGGCGCCGTCCAGCGTCGATTCAACCGGTACTGTCACCTTAGGCCCAACGCAGATAGACGGCTACGCACCGCCGGGCGGCGACGGGATGCAGACGCCAGCACAGCTCAATGTGGGTGGGAGCTATTTGACTTTCGCCGGCGCGCCGTCATCTGCGCAGGATGGCGCCGCCGTCTCTGCGCCCGCCGACCAGCTTGCACCGATTGGCGCGCCAGCGGCTGATCCGCTGGCTTTCACCACGGATCCCTCGAATTCCGACGTGACGGCATCATACCAGCTCGACCAATTGGGCAACTCAGACTACTTCGCGGCAAGTCCCTACGGGGGCGGTTCCTATGGCGGGGGGTCTTACAATGTCGCCTCCGGCTATGGCGGCGGCTCCTATGGTTATGGTGGAGGGTCCTACGGCGGCGGCGGTTCCTTCGCGCCGACGAGATCGACAGCGGAACTTTCGACCGCCTCTACGCGCCGCGAAACGCGCAGGTGACGGGCGACATCAACATCCACGAGCTGGGGATCGAGCCCTCCGGGCGGATCCTGTTCGCCAATACGCTCCATTCCTGCTTGGCGACGCTCAGCCCGACCCATGCCTGGAAGCCGCTGTGGAAGCCGAAATTCATTTCGCGCCTCGCGCCGGAAGACCGCTGCCACCTCAACGGCATCGCCATGGAAGGCGGCCGCGCGCATTACGTCACCTGCTGCTCGACCACCGACAGCATCGAGAGCTGGCGCGGCGGGAGGCGGGATGGCGGCGTGCTGATCGACATCGAGACGGACGCGATCATCGCCGAGGGCCTGTCCATGCCGCATTCGCCGCGCGTCATCGGCGAGGCGATCTATTTTCTCGAATCCGGCCGCGGCGCGCTGGTGCGGCTCGATCGCCAAACAGGCCGGCGCGAGGATGTGACCTTCTGCCCGGGCTTTGCGCGCGGCCTGGCTTTCGTCGGCCATTACGCAGTCTTGACGATCTCCCTGCCGCGCATCGCCGCCTTCAACGGGCTCGCCGTGGCCGAGCAGATGCGCGAGCGCGGCGCGACGCCGTGGCGCGGTCTTTTGATTGTCGATTTGCGCAATGGCGATATTGTCGAATGGCTGCGGCTCGAGGGCGACGTGACGGAATTATTCGACGTGGGCGTTATAGAGAATATCCGCTGCCCGAGGGGGCTCGGGCCGCATTCGCCCGAGCTGGCCGAGGCGATGCGTGGGGAGGGGATGTAAGGTGGACGAGCCCTTCGCCATATCCGAAATACAGGCGCTCGCCGACGTGTTCGACACCAACCACAATGGCAAGCTCGACGCCGGCGACGCCAATTTCGCCGCTTTCAAGCTCATGGTCGCCAACGCTGACGGCACGACCACTCTCCAGACCCTGGCCCAGGCGGGAATCGCCTCGATCAAGCTGACCTCAGACGCCGCGAAGACAGTACTGCCTGACGGATCGAGCATAGACGGGCAGACGACATTCACGCGCACGAACGGGCCGACCGGCGCAGCGGCGGCCGTCTCCTTCGCCTATGATCCCAATGGCTACGTAGTCAAGCCGACGATGCCCCATGACGCCGACGGCTCGACTGCCATCAACAGCAATGCGCTGAACCCGGACGGGAGCCTCGCCAATGGGACGATCTCAACCACAAGCGCCGACAGCAAGACCATGACTCTGACCTGTGACTGGAACAGCGACGCAGTGGTCGATCAAGGAAGCGCTGGCTTTTGGCGGAAAGTGAGACGCCAGCCTGGATGATCGGAGCATTGCTGTCGGCAGTAAATTCAAATCCACCTCAATAATCGCTGAAGCTAAGTCTTGAGTTTATTAGTTTATGTATCTAGAATTAATAGCGGCGTTCGGATTGGCCGGCTTTTTGAAATAGGATCTTAAATGTTGAGTTTAGAATGTAAGATCCCTCGCTTGAGATGGCTAACCGGATTCTTGCCTAAATGGCGACCCTGTCGAAGGGCTCGGCCTCGACGATGATGCGGCTGGGGTATCTGCCTGAAACTCACGATTTAAATTGCGTGGCGGCCAAACAGTATGACACCCGAGGGAAGCGAGTGAATAAACAAGATACCGACGCGATGATGGCAATCATCATGCTAGCGGATTTAAATCTTCCAAGCGATGAAGCGCTGCGAAGTGCGATAGCTGCGCGATTGCCCGGTGTCTCGATCCTTGCCGACGCCGCCCTTGGCGTTGACGGCCCAATCATGTTTGTTGAGCGCGGCGCGGTGTGCACGATCATGCGCTTCGAGGCCCCATGCCCGATGTCCGACAAGGATATACCCTTTTTGTTTGCTTGGTACTGGCCAACGGCGTGGGAGGAACTGAGAGGCCACAAGGCGCATATGATCGTTTCTGTAGTCGGCACCCCCGATGCGCGGACTAGGGCTACGCTTCTTGGCCAGTTGACTGCCGCCGCCGTCGAAGCAACGCCTTCATCGCTTGCCGTGTGTTGCGCAGATGCGCTTTGGCCCGCAAATGCGCTACCATCCATGGCGATGCCTCAGAGCGACGCGGTGCCGACGCCCCTGGTTGTTGCAGTTGGACTGAGCCGCGGCGACTCCGAGAACATTGACCCAAAGGAGATAAAGCTATCGGCCAGGACGCGGGGGCTCGCCGCTTTTGGCCTGATGGAGATCGAGGCGTTCGGCTTTGCCGGCGATTCAGGCGCGCTCGGAGCATTTGTCTATGATTTGGCATCTTATCTCATCAGCGCGGGACCGGTAATTAAGGATGGGGATACGATTGGGCCTGACGAAAACACGAAGGTACTTGTACAACACAAGACATCGCACTGGGTTCCTGGTCAAAAAGTATATCACGTGCAGTTTGCATAGATCTATGATCAAATGATTTTTGAGAAGTGGCTCTATGCAGGGATCAATCTTGGCGAGGCGACAAAATGCCATCAGCATTTGAACCGACTCCGACGAAAGCGAGAAAAGCGCCGAAGCGCCGTAAATTTTTCTTCATGAGCGATGTGCGCACGAAAAACCCTGCTGGCGTGGTATTGGATAATGAAGAAAGGCTTTTGCCGCCCAATCAAAAGGTCTTCTGCCTTCGAGATGTTCGCGTGCGAGGCTTTCCTCAATTTCCCGAAACGCCGCGCTTTCGTTACGATAAGCGGCAAGGGCGTATGCCAGGGGACCTTGAGCAATTTTCCGATTATTGGTTGGTTTCAGACCATGCGAAGCAGGTGTTTGAGGCGACGGACCCGGAAGCATTCGTCTTCGTTTTGTGTGATTTTATCCTGGCTGACGGATCTGCAGGCCCACGGCTCTGGCTGTGCGATGTCATTCGCGTTCTCGACGCGCTCGACGAGGAGCGCTCCGATATTCGGATCGATTATTACCCAGACCGCAAAGTCTACAATCTGATGGGCACAACTGCCGTTGTCATCAAGGATGATGCTGTCGGATCTTCTCATATCTTTCGCATGACGTATTCAACACCTTTTGTCATATGCGACGATTATATGAAAGCCGTGTGTAAAGAGGCTCGATTGAAGAACGTCTATTTCAGAGAAGCATGTCGGCCATCCTGAGTTTGAACTGAGTGTAGGATATTCAGCATGAGCGATAAACAAATTCATCACGTGATCACCTTGGTCACGGCACGAGATCCTCTATTTCAACTTCTTACAAAAAATCAACTTTTTGATGTCGAGGATTCGAGCAACAAACTCACGTTATATGCCGACAGAGAGATAGCCAAATTGCTAGGCGAATCGCCAC
>CAWESJ010000073.1:0-10172 GCA_963811015.1 uncultured Alphaproteobacteria bacterium
TAGAACTGACCACTTCGGATCGGCTTCCACAAGCGTCTTTCCATCCTTCACAAACTCACTTATGGGAGGAAACACAAGTGCAAAAGCCGTAAGATCAATCTTTGAAGAAAGGTCTAGCCCGCCTATCGCTGTTCTTCCTTTCAATTTTTCTATGGCCTGCATACGCAATGCTTTTGGACTAGCCAATGAACCGGCGCTGTTGCACATAGCCCAGCGAGCGGGTCGACTCCACTGTCTCTGATAGCAATACTATGAGTCCAGCAGGTACGTATTGCTAGGGGCAAGCGCAGACGCCTCACATTGCTCGCCGCCTATCTTCTCGGATCGGCCGATCTATATCTTCGATGAATGGGCTGCAGACCAGGACCCGATGTTCCGAGAAATCTTCTATCGGCAATTGCTTCCGGGGCTCAAAGCACGCGGCAAGACCGTGATCGCGATCACACACGACGACCGTTATTTTCATCTCTGCGATCGGCTGCTGCGCTTGACAACGGGGCAACTCCAAGAACTCGCACTTTCCAGCAGAGACGAGCGTAAAGTCTCGGCAGCGGCCGGGAATGCGTAGAGCTTTGCGCTGGAGCGCCTTTTCCGCCGCGTTGCTGCTCTTACTGATCGCCGCGGGCTTCTTCATTTTTCAGAAGCTCTCCTTGCCCAGCCGCGAGGACGCGCATGTCGTTCCCGGCTTGGCGGCGAGCGTCGACATCGTCTTCGACGATCGGGGCATTCCTCGCATTAAAGCGGGCAGTCGGGGCGACGCTTTCGCAGCGCTCGGCTACGTCACAGCGAGGGATCGTCTCTTTCAGATGGACCTCATGCGCCGCCGAGCAAGCGGACGGCTCGCCGAGATATTCGGCGAGGCGGCGATCGAATCGGACAAGGAGCAGCGGACGCTCGGTCTCGAAAGGGTCGCGCGGGAGATCTTCGCTGGACTGAAAGCGGAGCAGAAGTCGACCCTCAACGCTTATGTGGCCGGCGTCAATCGTGCGATAGAGGACAGCCAAGCGTGGCCGGTCGAATTCTATCTTCTCCGCTACCAGCCTGAACCTTGGCGTCCCGAAGACAGTCTTCTGGCGCTTCTCGGATTGGAGCAGATCATCTCCAACACTATGTTTCAGGAGCGAACCGCAAGCGTGATGCGTCGCGCGCTGGACGACCAGGTTTTTTCCTTTCTTACCCCCGATACGGACTGTTTCAATGAGAGCCTCGTTCCGAGCAATCCAGCGCGATGCGTGAGAGGCGCCGCTCCGGTAGAAGCCCTCGAGCGGCTGTTTCGACATGAGAGAAGTGGCCGATCATCAGGCGCGCGACGGCCGGCGCGGGATCGAACGCCTGGGTTGTGTCGGGAAAACGCACGCGCGATGGCCGAGCCATTCTAGCAAACGACATGCATTTGGAGCTCGCGGTGCCGAATATCTGGTACAGAGCCGAGCTCAACTATGGCTCCGTTCGTCTGGCCGGATTGACCTTTCCGGGCCTGCCGATGCTTTTGACGGGAAGCAACGGCAAGGTCGCCTGGGGCTTCACCAACTCGAAGGCGGACGTCGTCGATCTCGTTTCGCTGGCGCAAGCGCCGAGCTTTCCGGACGCCTATCGCGTCGCCGGCGGAGAGCGGCGCTTCGAGACGAGATTGGAGACCATTGCCGTTCGTGGACGAGAAAACGTCAGCTTCGACGTGAAACAGACGATCTGGGGGCCCGTGGCAGCACAAAAACTGCTTGGACAGGATGTGGCGATCCACTGGACGCTGCTCGATCCATCGGCCACAAACCTGGATATTCTCGACATGGACCGTGTTAGCTCCGTCGCGGAGGGCGTCGAGCTATTCCATCGCGTCGGCGGGGCGCCGCTAAACGTGTTGCTCGCGGATGCGCGAGGAGATATCGCCTGGACAATGACAGGGCGATTACCGAAGCGGATCGGCGTCACCGGCCTCTACAGCGTGAGTTGGGCGGACGACGATCTGGGATGGCGGGGATATCTGGCGCCCGAGGATATTCCGACTATCGTGAACCCGCCTTCAGGCCTGCTGATCAACACGAACAACAAGATGCTCAGCGACAAGGAGTTTCCCCTCGGCGTCGGTCACGAGTATCAGGGCGGCGTCCGCGCCTGGCTTGCCTTGCGGCGTCTGTCCCGTCCCGATCCGCTCTCCGAAAGCGATCTCGGTGAACTGCAACTGGATACCTCAAGTGACTATTATCGTTATTACCGTGACCTCGCTCTGCGAGTCCTGGGCGACGATCAGGATGAGGAAATCGTCGCAATCCGGCGCTATATCGAGGCTTGGGACGGGCGCGCCAATTCGGACTCTCTCGGCCTGCCGCTGATTCAGGAGTTTGTATTTGCGCTGAAGGACAGCGTCCTTGCTCCCATAGCCGCACGCTGCCGGGAGTTTGACCCAGAATTCGAGCTGAATCTCACGCTTCTGGACGATCCAGTCAAACGCATGATCGAGACCGACCGCGTGGAACTGCTGCCGGATCGACGCGCTTATGCCGATTGGAAGACCTTTCTGCGCGCGGTCTTGAAGAAAACTGCGCGGAATTTGATGGAAAGCGAAGGGGTGAAAGACCTGAAGCGGTTGACCTGGGGGCAGGCGAATAAAGTTGAAATTTCCCATCCGCTTGCGTCGGCGGCTCCATTCCTGGGATGGCTGCTGAACATGCCGCGAACGTCCCTGCCAGGCTGCGCGCAATGTTTAAGAGTCTCATCGGAAAACACCGGCGCGAATGCGAGGATGGTGGTCTCGCCGGGCCATGAACCGGATGGTCTTATGCAGTTCCTCGGCGGGCAGTCGGGGCAACCGGGTTCCCCCAACTTCTCCGATCAGCAAGGCGATTGGGCGTCCGGCCGCTTTTCTTCATTTTTGAGCCGTGGGGAAAGCTCCAGAATGACGCTGCTGCCGCTCCATTGAAACTAACTGCGGGTCTGCTCAAATCCTTCAGAGCCAATCACGCCCACCAAAAAGCCGGGCGCGGAAAGGATTTTATCCAGTCTGTCGTGTTTGAGCTTTCCGAAACGTTCTACAAATGAAGTCATTGACGACGTCAGCGAGTGGATTCTCACGGCCTTCAGTTTCCAGGAGCCTGCGGAATTCCTCCGCGCTTCACAGGAAAGCATGGTGGCCGCGATTGGCGGCTGGGAGTAGTTTTCGCAATGACTTCTTGGCGAAAGTTTTGAAGGGGAAGCACTTATGGGTTCATTCAGTGGAAAGCGGGGGAGCGCTGGTTCGCGTCTAGCTCTCACATTTATGTTGGCGTCGGCCGTGGCCTTGGTGCAAGGTAAAGCTTATGCTAGCGTTAATGACCTCTATGTCGTGGAGAGCTACCTCAACCAGGTCCAAGTCGTCCGGACGGACAGCGCGGGCATTCCGAACAAGCTTGGTGCAGTGGTCGCAATCGGCAATATCGCCTCCCAGGCGCGCACGACGCCGAACGGCAACTCCGTGTGGGTGGTGAACGCGGGCGACGCGACGGTCACCGCAATCAACACCTACTCTAAGGTCACGACGACTTTCTCGGTCGGCTCGCCGAACGCGGACTACCCCTCGTTCCTGGCGTTCAGCCCCGATGGCTCTAAAGCCTACATCGTCGACGAAGGGACAAACCAAGTCGTCGTCGTAGACACCTACTACAAGAATGTCATCAAAACCATTCCGGTAGGCAACTTGCCCGCCGAAATTGCGATTACTCCCAATGGTTTGACCCTCTATGTCGCGAACATCGCAGACAGCACCGTGTCGGTCATCAACGCCCAGACTTATAAGGTCACGGCCACGATCACCATTCCTTGCAACGGGCCGAACAACTGCCAGCCGACGGGAGGCGGCAATCCGATTGATTATAGCCCGCCGAGCCCGGAGGGCGTCAGGGTGTCTCCGGATGGACAGTTCGTCTATGTTACGGACGCCTATAATTACAATGTCGGCGCATCGACCGGCAACTTTCAGCCGGTTCAACCGGGCCAGGTCACGATCATCAATACGGCGACGAACGCAATCGTGAAGACAATCCCCAATTCGGGGGGGTACACGCCGGCCGACGTCGGATTTTCGCTCGACGGCTCGACGGCTTTCGTCGTCAATGGCGGCAATGACAACTATCCCTACAACCAGATCGGCGTGATCGACACTCGGCTCCAGAAATTGACCAAAGTGATCAACGAGCCGTCGCCGGCGACGGGTGCGGCTGAAGTTGATCCTGACTGCAGCGATAATTTGATTTATGTTCCGAATTTCGGGACGGGGAGTGGGGGCGAATCGGTTGTCACGATCAACGCGGGAACGCAGAAAGCGGTCTCGGCATTCGCGTTGCCTGCCGGCAGCTTCCCGCAGACATTGGCTGTGGTTTCGGTCAGACCCTGAAGTTTAGGGCAACGCGTCACGTCGGCCGGGTCCTCCAAGGGCTCGGCCGATCGAAATCCTGCAGATGCGTGTGGGGTTTCGCATCATCCGCAGGCGAACGGCCGAGGCAAAAGAGCGAAGCTCGGGACGAGGATGGCGATTGAACGGGATGCTTGGGTCATTCGTCGCGGCCCGCGGCCGAGCGCCCGACTGCGGTTGTTCTGCTTTCATCATGCCGGCGGCAGCGCGAGCGCATTTGCTTCATGGCCAAGTCTGCTGGGCGAAACAATAGAATTATGCGCCGTCCAGACGCCCGGACGAGAAAATCTGTTCTTGCAGCCGCGGCATCAAAGCATTGACAGTTTGCTGCCGGAGTTACTGCGGCAATTGAAGCCCTGGCTGGATCAACCCTTTGCTTTTTTTGGCCACAGCTTGGGAGGTCTCGTCGCTTTCGCGGCCGCCCATCGCCTGATCGCGGAAGGCGGGCCCGCTTGCGAGCACCTGATGCTTTCGTCCTGTCTCGCGCCGCATGCGCCGCGCACGGTGTCCGGCCTCGCCGCTGCGCCAGAACCGGAATTGCTCAATTCCCTGCGAAAGCTGGGCTCTGCTTCCTTGTCCGCATTAGAGAACGCTGAGCTCCGAGGGCTGTTGTTGCCCGTCTTGCGCGACGATTTGGCCATGGCGGAGAGTTTCATCGGCGGCCATTGGTCGCAGTTTCGACGTCCGATAGCCGCATTCGGGGGCGCCGACGACAAGTCCGTCCCCCCGAACAGTTGACGCTCTGGCGTGATTATTCGAGCGAGGGCTTCACTTTAAGAACATTTCCGGGAGGCCACTTCTATATCGAAGAGTCGCGCGCCGCTCTCGTGGGCGCGATCCGCGAAAGGCTCGCCGCGTGACAAATGGCGTCGCGAGGATAAGAACCTAACGTCGCCATCGCGCCGTTATCTGCTTCATCGTTTTATGCGCTACGGCGGGAGCAAATTTTTTATCGACAGCAAAAGCAATTTGGCTCTGCCGGAGCGCACCGGATCGAGCGCTATGTCGGCAAGCTGCGCAAGAGCGCCTCCGGTTTCGTGATAAAGGAGGGTCTGCTGGCGAAAGCCGAGACAAAGGGTTGGGAAGTCTACGCTGATTCGAGCCGTCGCCCTCGGCGCGCGCTACGATCCGCTACGCTGCTTCCGTGGTCGCATGAGAGAGGCTCGAACGCGGGATCGGTCATCATTCTCCGAGACGTCTGGCTGAAGATCCTTTCGCGCGAGGCTTGTGATAAGAGGCGACGTCTTCCGCAATCGGATGGCTTCGATTAAACGCCAATTGCGCCAGCGGCACGACGAAAATAATTGGCGCCTCGCCCGCACCACCCTTCGAGATAGAAGCTGCGCGGCTTTCTCAGGGTAAGGTAAGGGCGAGGCGGAAGGTCATTGGCGCGAGCGCCGCCACGGGTGAACGGCCCGCGCGACATCAATATTTTGCGACGACAGGCGCCGGAGCGACGCTGTTAAACCTGTAGCTGAAGCCGACCTGCACCTGGTTTTGCGCCAATTGGCGGTTGATGTAATAGCCGAGGCCGGCGACCGGAGATGAGGGCAAACTCGAGAGCTGGCCGAATTCCGAATGACGGTATTCTCCATACACCGACCAATGGTCGTTGATGGCGTATTCTGCGCCGCCGCCGGCGGTCCAGCCGGTGCGCGTCGACGAGCGGGTTCCATGGAAGTAGTAAGACCCCGCTGAATCCTCCGCCGAAATATTGATGTAGCTGGTATAATTGGCGGAAGTCACTCCGCCGACGCCATAAATTAATAGGCGGTCCCAAACCAAACCGGCGCGGCCCAGAATCGAACCTTGAATGTTGGACTGGACGCTGCCCGTTAGGGGTCCACCATAAGCATTGCCACTGGCGTCGACGCCGCCAGAGGGATCAACAATCCCGATTATCGTCGTCTTACTCAAATTCGTGCCGTCGATTGTTCCTTCAAGTCCGACAACGAAGTTGTTAATCTGCAGATTGTAGCCGAGATGGGCGCCGCCGATCACGCCTTGCGCGCTGCTGTTCAGCGCGCCGGAGCCGAACAGGCCGCCGGGAGTCGCGTAATAAGCGGCGCCGTTGCCGTCGCCCCAGGCGTATCCGATCTGGCCGCCGAGAAAGACGCCGGTCCAGTTGAACACCGGCGGTGGCGGCGGCGCCTGGGCAAGGTCGGCCGCGAAGGCGCGTCCCGCAAGGGCAAGGATGCCGGCTGCCGCCAGCAGAACGTTGAAAGAGACCGATTTGGGAGACATGGTGTTGTTCCTTTATCTGAAGATGGATGGGCGGAAGCGCCGGGCGGGGAAAACATGATGAACCACGGCGCGCGGCATCAATATTTTGCGATGACGGGGGCCGAATCAAAGCCGTCGAATTTGTAGCTGAAGCCAACCTGCATTTGATTTTGCGCCAGGTGGCGGTTGGCGGAGTAGCCGAGGCCGGCGACGGGCGGGGCGGGCAAGTCCAAAAGATGGCCGAAATCCGAATAGCGGTATTCGCTCTGCACCGACCAATTGTTGTCGATGGCGTATTCGACGCCGCCGCCGCCGGTCCAGCCCACCCGCGTCGCCGGGCGGCCGCCGATTGCGTAGTAAGATCCGGTGGCGTCGAACGCGCCGAGGATAAGGCCGGTGGAAAAGCCGCCGAAAGCGGCGCCGCCAGTCCCGTAAATTAAGAGGCGGTCGAAGGCGTAACCAGCGCGGCCGCGGATCGACCCTTGAATGGCGGACTGCACGCGGGCCGACACGCTTCCGCTGTAGGGCTGAAAGGTGTTGGGGTCGGAACCGCCGGCGGGATCGACAAAGCCGATCGTCGTGGTCTTGTGCAACGTCGTGCCGTCGATCGAGCCCTCAACACCGACCACGAAGCTGTTTAACTGCAGATTGTAGCCGACATGAACCCCGCCGATCGTGCCTGACGCATCGCCGTTCAGCGAATCGCCACCAAAGAGGCCGCCGGGCGTCGCGAAAGTCACATCGCCCTTGTTGTCGCCCCAGCCGTAGCCGATCTGGCCGCCAACATAGACGCCGGTCCAGGTGAAGGGGCGCGCCGGCGCGGTGGGTGGAGCGAAGCCCACGGCGCTGGCGAGAGCGGGAAAGCTGGTGAATTGCGCGCTGAGCGAACCCATGACGGCGAGTGGCGCGCCAATAGTGCGATAACCGCCCTGGAGTCCGGATTCGAGCGGAGCCAAATAGCCGGCGTCCGTGTAATAGGTATGGTTCAGAAGGTTTGTGACATTGATCTGCGCCGTCATATCGCTTCCGGCGAGTTTGAAACTATAGGCGGCCATCAGATTTACGATCGCGTAGCCCGCCACGTTGGGCAGCAGATAGGATAATCCCGCACCCGAGTAGTCATAGGCCGGTTGCGAGCCATGGTACACGACGCCGCCGCCGATCTTCCAGCCTTTCAAGGCGCTGTCCGGCTGAAATTCGTAAGTTGTCCAAAAGCTTCCCAGATTTTGTGGAACGCCCGGAACACGCTGGCCTTCCAGCGCCGTGGCGATGTAACCGCCTGGATTTTGCTGGGTCACGCGGACATCCTGGTTGGCGTAGGCGAGGATGACATTCCAGCCGGGCAGGAGCGTGCCCTGGATATCGAGCTCGGGCCCCTTACTGCGCGCCGCGCCTGTTACGACGCTGTAGGTGCCCAAGGGCAAATGGCTAGGATCGGCTGTGGGGATATTGGTTTTGGTCAGATCGTAATAATCGGCGGTGATTCGCATCTTCCCATCCAGAAGATCGAGCTTTACGCCGGCCTCCCCTTCGTGGGCGTTGCTCGGAGGAACGGGGGTGTTGGGGTAAATTACGCCGCTGTTGGCGCCGAACCCTTCGGTGTAATTGGCGTAAAAGCTCACCCATTGTTCCGGCCGCCACAACAGGCCGAAGCGGGGCGTCAGGGCCTGTTCCTCATTCGCGTGATTAACGGTCGTGTTCGCCACGAAGGTCGGGCTGCCGCTTATCCCGCCGTTCTCGCGGATATATTGGTATCGCGCTCCGGCCAGAACAATGAAATTATACGGCAGCTTGATTTGATCCTGGACATAAAGTCCGGCGGTGTCTTGCGGATTGGTGAATTCATAAACGGGTTGCAAGAGGTTGAAGAAAGGGGGAGTTGTCCCCGGGTGGACGGGATTCCAGACGTCGATGAAGGAAGTCCCGGAGCTGGAGAAATATTGATTGTATGTGTCGAATTTATAGAAATCGCCGCCCAGCAGCAAGGTATGCGCGGCGCCAAAGGTGTCGATGTGTCCGGTGATGTCGACATTGGTCGAATAGGTCCTTTGGCTGTAGGAATTCACGCCAAAACCGCGGTCATAGACCGGAACGGACGCCGACGTCGTATCAATGTAGCCACCGCCATTTACTTGATTTACCGCCAGGTCGCCACGGTCATAGGCGAATTGCTGTTTGATCGACCAGTTATTGTCGAATTGATGCGACCAGGTAAGCGCGGTAAACAGCGACTTCCGCTCGAGATAAGTTGAGTTCTGATAATTGGTGCTTCGGGGAATGTTCACGAAAACCCCATTGTAGACAGGGTTGTCGGGAAAGTAATTGTTGAACCAGTTGTCATCATATTGGGCTTCGAGCTTCACCCAGGTCGCGCCGTCGATATTCCATTTGAGCACCGGCGCGAAGAAGACATCCTGCGAATGGGTCAGATCAATGGGCGAGCCGTAGGGCGCGCCATTGTTCTGATAGGACATGTCCATCCGGTAGAGCCACGTCTTGTCCTCGGTGAGGGGGCCGGTGGCGTCGAGCGTGGTTCGGTAATTGGCGAAGGAGCCGATCTGCTGCTGGACTGAATAAAAGGGCGCGTTCAGCGGCTCCTTGGTGACGATATTGACGATGCCTCCGGGCTCCGAGAGCCCGTAAAGAATGGCCGCCGGGCCTTTGAGCACCTCGATGCTCGCCACATTGGCCAATTGCTGGGCGGAGACGGTGGAGGCTACCGCATTACTTCCGCCGTCCACCCGGAACCCGTTGCGGTAGATATTGGTGGCGGGAAATCCGCGCAGGACGATGGAGTCGAAGGGATTGCCATTGCTGGCCGCGCCGTTTGAAACCGTGACGCCGCTGACATTTTGCAGCGCCTGGTCCAGGGTGATGACCTGCTGGTCGCGCAACACCTGCTGGGGGATCACCTGGACGTTCAGGGGCGTGTCCATGATCGGCGTGTCGGTCTTGGTGCCGACGCTTAAATCGGGCAAGACGTAAGTGGTGTTTAGCGGATCTTGCGCCAGACCGGCGCCGCCGTAGCCGCTGCACGGCGCGCCGCCATATTGGCCACACCCCGTGCTGCTCGCGCCGGCGCCGCCCCCGGAACCCGCCGCACCCTCAACCTCAACCTCCGGCAGGGCGATCGCCCCGGCGGCGTCGGCGGGGGCTGTTTGCGCAAATGCGTGGGGGCATAGAATCGCCGGACTCACGGCGAGGGTGACGAGCATCGTCGTCGTTAGAAGTTCGCGCCGCACGGTCCGTGCGGGATTCGGGTTTTTCGTCATGACTATATCCAATCTACGGAGCCGGGCCGCCAGAGCGCACGCGAGCGCCGCGGGATGAGGAATGGGGTGTTGAATTACCGGGCGCGAGAGCGCTATCCGCGCCCATCGAAGCGCGTCGCCTTCCCTTTGAAGGCCAGAACTCAAGCATTCGCGGTGGGGGCAGACCTTCCGAGCTCTGTTCTAAAGAGCAGACGGAAGAGCGCGCTTCAGAGGGCTTGCGGGGGCCCGCGCGCGGAAGAGATCACGCGCGGGGCATGGCCGGCGCCGGGCGGATCAGGCAGGGCGTAATGAGC
>CAWESJ010000074.1:0-12380 GCA_963811015.1 uncultured Alphaproteobacteria bacterium
CCCAATCTCGAAGGCGGGCCGGCCATAATCCTGGTGCGGCCGCAGCTCGCGGTGAACATTGGCATGTGCGCGCGGGCGATGGCCAATTTCGGCCTCGCCGATTTCCGCCTCGTGTCGCCGCGCGAGGGCTGGCCCCGCACCGGCGCCTTGAAGAAAGGCGCCTATGCCGCCGCCGCCGGGGCCGTCCATCTCCTTGAGGCGGCGAAGCTCTATGACAGCCTTGAGGCGGCGGTCGCCGATCTCAATTTCGTCTGGGCGACGACCGCGCGCGAACGCGGCCAGCATAAGCCCATTCTCACCCCGGCCGAAGCCATGCCGGAAAGCGCGCGGGCGCTGGCGATTGGCGAGAGCCATGGCGTACTCTTCGGGCCCGAGCGCACCGGCCTCGCCAATGACGAGGTGGCCTTGGCCGACGCGATCATCACTTTCCCGGTCGAATCCCGCCTACGCCTCGCTCAATCTCGCCCAGGCCGTGCTTCTCACCGGCTATGAATGGATGCGCGCGGCGACCGACGCGCACGCGCCTTTCGCCTTGGTCGAGCGCTCGCCGGCCGCGCCGCGCGACATGGTTCTCTCCTTCTTCGATTATCTCGAAGGCGAGCTCGACCGCGCCGGGTTCTTTCGTCCGCAAGGCAAGCAGCCGGTCATGCGGCGTAATTTGCGCAATATTTTCCATCGCATGAAGCTGACCGAGCAGGATGTCCGCACCCTGCGCGGCATGGTCGTGCGTCTCGTCGAAGGCCCAAGGGCGCAGGCGGGCGGCCGGGCCAAAACCACTCCGATGGCGGGCGCGCCGGCCGACGAGGAGAGCTGAGCCCTCACGCGCGCCGCGCGAGCGCCGCGCTTCGCCATGATCTTGATTCTTTTTTGACCGAATTATTGGTTAACCAGTTCCTGCTCTCATGGCGACGCGGTCGAGCCTTGCTTCGACTGCGGTCATGGACCCAAGCGAACGAACCGGTCAGCCTCGCCATGCCGCGCGCGCCAAGAATTCTTGTCTTCGATTCCGGCTTGGGCGGCCTGACCGTTTTTGTCGAAGTGGCGCGCGCGCGACCCGACGCCCATTTGATCTACGCCGCCGACGACGCCGGCTTTCCCTATGGATCGCTTGGCGAGGACGCCTTGGTCGCGCGGGTGCTGGCGGTCATGGAGCGGCTGATCGCGATAGCCGCGCCGGACGCGGTCGTCATCGCCTGCAATACGGCCTCGACCCTCGTCCTGCCGCATCTGCGCGCCCGCTATCCGCGCATTCCCTTCATCGGCACCGTGCCGGCGGTGAAGCCGGCGGCGAGCCAGTCGCGCTCCAAGCTGATCTCGGTGCTGGCGACGCCGGGCACGGTCGCGCGCGACTATACGCGCGATCTTGTGCGCACCTATGCCGCCCATTGCGCGGTGACGCTTGTGGGCTCCAGCGCGCTTGCGAGCCTCGCGGAAGCTTTCATGCAGGGCGACGCGCCCTCCGACGCCGCGATTCTGCGCGAGATCGCGCCGGCCTTCGTCAATGGCGAAAGCCGCACCGACTGCATCGTGCTCGCCTGTACCCATTATCCGCTCCTGATTGATCAGTTCGAGCGGCTTGCGCCCTGGCCCGTGCAATGGGTTGATCCGGCGCCGGCGATCGCACGGCGGACCGACCATGTCCTGCGTGAGGATCTCGGCTTTCCGCCGGGAGACGCGCTGTCAGGCGAGCTGTCGCCGCATCAGGCTGTTTTCACCGGCGCGGGGACGCCAAGCGCCAAGCTCGCGGAGGCTTTGCGCCAGCGCGGCATTGGCGAAATCGGCAGGGAGCCGATGCCTTTGGTCTTTGCTTAGGCAGGCCGCGTCAAAAAAGCGAATCTTGCTCGCGCTTGCGCGCCGGCTTGGCGGCGCCGCGCCTGACCGGCTTCGCGGTTTTCGCCGGGCCGGCCACGGCGGATTTGTGGCCGTCGTGGAATTCTATGTCGAGCTCCACGCCGTCGGGGATTTCGGCGGCGAGGCGCAGCGGCTTCTTGTTCGCGTCGCGCACGAGCGCATAGCCGCGCGCGAGGACCTGGGCGTAGCCGAGGCTCCCGAGCAATTGCTCCAAGGTCCGGATTTGGCTCCTGCGCGCGGCGATGCGGGCGCTGAACCCATGCGCCATGCGCCGCGCCAAACCGTCGAGGCGATGGCGCGCGGCGGCGATTCGCTCGCCTTCGAGCTGCATCCGCGCAAATCTCGCGGTCTCGAGCCTCGCCGCCGCATGCGAGAGCCTTTGCGATCGCCGCTCATGGCCGGCTTCGGGCGCGCGCCGCAGCCTTAGGCCGAGGGCGGAAAGGCGCTCCAATCCCCGCGCCAGCCGTGTGTGCGGCGATTGCTGCGCGAGCCGATGCGCGAGCCGCGCGAGCCCGAGGCGCTGGCGATCATGCGCCTTCGAGACCGCGCCTTCGAGACGAGACGCCGCATTGTCCAGCCGCTGGCGGGGGAGGGCGATAATGGCCTCGCCTTGCGGGAGCGCGCGGGTCAAGGCGCGCAAGCCGCTGCGCCGCCGTTCGCTCAGCCGGACCATGGCGCCCGCATGCCGGCGGCCGAGATCGGCCAGAGCCGCCGCAAGCTCGGCGCGCACCGGCACCGCCTTCTCCGCGGCCGCGGTCGGGGTCGGCGCGCGCAGATCGGCGGCGTAGTCGATCAAGGTCCAGTCGGTTTCATGGCCGATCGCGGCGATGATCGGCGCGAGGCTTTGGGCCGCCGCACGCACGACGATTTCCTCATTGAAGCTCCACAGGTCCTCGAGCGATCCGCCGCCGCGCGCGACAATGATCACGTCGGGCCGGCGCAGGCGGCCGGTCTCGGGCAAGGCGTTGAACCCGTCGATCGCGGCGGCGACCTCGGCGGCGGAGGTCTCGCCTTGAACCCGCACCGGCCAAACCAGGACATGGCGCGGAAAACGCTCCGCGATCCGGTGCAGAATGTCGCGAATGACGGCGCCCGTGGGCGAGGTCACGACGCCGATCGTAGCCGGCAGAAAGGGGAGCAGCTGCTTGCGGGCCTCGTCGAACAGCCCTTCGGCGGCGAGTTTTCTTCGGCGCTCCTCGAAAAGCGCCATAAGCGCGCCGACCCCTGCGGGCTCCAGCGCCTCGATGACGATCTGATAGGCCGATTTGCCGGGAAAGGTCGTGATTTTGCCGGTCGCGATGACCTCGAGCCCTTCCTGAGGCTTGGTTTTCAACCTGGCGAAGACGCCCTTCCAGATCACCGCGTCGAGGCGGGCGGATTGATCCTTCAGGGAGAAATAGGCGTGGCCGGACGAATGCGGCCCGCGATAATTCGAAATTTCGCCGCGCACGCGCACGAAGCCGAAACGGTCCTCGACCGTGCGCTTCAGGGCGGCGGAAAGTTCGCTGACGGAAAGTTCGGGCGCATTGCTGGAGGCGGCGTCGGGCATGGCGCGAGGATGCCGGATTTTGCGGCGGCGGGAAAGCCTCGCCGTCTCTTCAAGGATCAGAGGAAAGCGCGGCGCAAAATCGCGACTAGCCAAAATACGAGGCCGCGCGAGGGATGCGCGGCTGATTGGCGCATGACTTGATGATAGTGAATAGAGGACCGATCGAAAGGAGCCAGATGACCAGTTTCGCGCCGGAGCAATATAAGGAGACGCTCGTCTTTCTCGCGACGGCCGGCGTGGTCGCGCCGCTTTTTCGTCGCCTGCGCATAAGTCCGGTTCTCGGCTTCCTCCTGGCGGGCGTCCTGCTCGGGCCTTATGGGCTCGGCGCGGTGGCGCGGACCTTCGGGTTCAGCTCGCCTTTGGGTCTCGACGACGTCCGCCAGATCGCGCCTGTGGCGGAATTCGGCGTCGTCTTTCTTCTGTTCATGATCGGGCTCGAATTGTCGTGGGAGCGCCTGGCGCTCATGCGGCGAAACGTATTCGGGTTCGGGGCGCTGCAAGTCTTCGGCTCGGCCGCGGCGCTCGGCGCTTTGGCGCTGCTCTTTGGCGAAGAGCCCACCTGCGCCGCCGTGCTCGGCTTCGCCCTCGCGCTGTCATCGACTGCGATCGTCATTCCGGTTCTCGCCGAGGCCAAGCGGCTCGGGACGACGGCCGGCCGCATGGTCTTCGCGGTTCTCCTGTTTCAGGATCTCATGGTCGCGCCGCTCTTGTTCATGGTCTCCATGCTGGGGATCCGCGAGCTCGACCTCAGCAGCGCGCTTGTCTCGACCCTGGTTCCGGCCATCGCCGGATTGAGCATCGTCGTGGTCGGCGGTCGGCTCGTGCTGCGGCCTTTGTTTCATCACGTCGCCGCGGCGGGCTCGACCGAATTTTTCGTCGCCGCCTGCTTGCTCGTTGTGGTCGGGGCCGCCGTGCTCGCCGCCGCATGCGGGCTATCCATGGGCCTTGGCGCTTTCGTCGCCGGCGTTCTTCTGGCGGAGACGGAGTACAGGCGCGAGATCGAGGTGACGATCGAGCCCTTCAAAGGGCTGCTGCTCGGCCTTTTCTTCGTGTCGGTCGGAGCCAGCCTCGATCTGTCGCATGTGCTCGCCGCGCCGCTCTGGATATTCAGCCTGGCGCTTGGCCTGATCGTCGTGAAGTTTTGCGTCGTCTGGCCGATCGCGCGGATCTTGCGGCTATCAGCCTCGGTTGCGACTGAAACGGCGCTCATGCTCGCCCCCGGCGGCGAATTCGCCTTCATCATCATCGCCGCCGCCATCGTCTCGAAAGCCACGCCTTCGGCCGTCGGCGCCCATGTGACGGTCGCGGTGACGCTCTCGATGTTCGCGACGCCGGCGCTTGGCGCCCTCGTTCGGCGATTGCTGCGGCCGAGCGCCGCCGCCGCGCCGGTCGAGCCGTCGCCGCCGCCCGAGGGAGAGCCGACGCATGAGGCGATCCTCGTCGGCTATGGCCGGGTCGGACGCCTTGTCGGCGAAATGCTTCACACCCATTCCATTCGCTATCTCGCGGTCGATACGGACGCCGCCTTGGTGAAGCGATTTCGCGGCGAGGGAATTGACATCTATTGGGGCAACGCCGCGCGCGCCGAGTTTCTCGCCCGCTGCGGCCTCGCGCGCGCCAAGGCGCTCATCATCACCATGGACAAGTCGAGCGTGGCGGAGGAAATCGTCCGCATCGCGCGGGCCGACTATCCGCATCTGACGATCGTCGCGCGCGCGAGAGACGCGCATCACGCGACGCTCCTCTATGAGCTTGGCGTGACCGACGCCGTCCCCGAAACGATCGAGGCCAGCCTGCAATTATCCGAAGCCGTGCTCGTCGAGATGGAGTCCCGATGGGGCTCGTCATCGCCTCGATTCACGAGAAGCGCGACGCGTTCAGGAAGATCCTGCAACCCGTAGCCATTCGCGCCGAGGCGCGGCGCGCCAGAAAATTATCTCTTCGGATGAAGGAGATCAGCAGGCGCAGGCCGAAACCCGCAGCGGAGGATGAAATCGGATAGAGGCCGAGGCCGCCGCTTTCGAATTCCGCGAGGCGCTTGCCAAGGCGGTGGAAGAACCAAAGAACGATCGCGACGATGAAGGGCACCGCGACGGCCGTCGCGAAAACCGGGTCCAGCGCGTCCTCCTTTCGATGCAGACCTTCAAAAATGAGGTGCAAAATCGAAAGCAGATAATAGGTGATGGCGGTGATGGACACCCATTTGACGGCTTGCTGCAGCTTCAATTGCAAATGCACCCGCTCGCCCATATTGCGCAGCAGATCCCGGTTCTGGCTTTCGAGCTCGATATCGACGCGGGTGCGCAGCAGCTGCGCCGCGCGGGCGAGCTTGCGCGACAGATTGTCCTGACGCGCCTCCGTGGCGCTGCAGGTGCGAATTGCCGGCGTCAGCCGGCGCGCGAGAAAGGCCGCGAGGGTCGGCAGGTTCGGCAGCGGCCGCTCCTGGATCGACTCGAGGCGCAGGCTCATGAGCTCGTGATAGGCCTTGGTCGCGCCGAAGCGGTAAAGGCTCTGGGCCGCGCCTTCTTCAAGCTCGGCGGCGAGCGCCGTCAGCCGGTCGAGCAGAATCCGGCTGGCTTCGAGCCCCTTGCTCTCGCGCATCAGCTGCACGAGGCGCGGCAATTCGTCTTCGATGCGGCGAATTTCGGGGCCGAGCGCCAGCGCCTTGGGGAGCCCGAGCAGCGCCAGGGTGCGATAGGTCTCGACCTCGAGGAGGCGCTGCACGAGCGAGCCGGCGTCGCTCGGGGTCAATTTCCGATCGAGTATGAGCAAGCGCACGAAGCCCATCGCATCGGGTTGGAAATCGGTGGCGACGACGGCCTCGCCCTCCAGCACCTCCGAGGCCGCCAATTGGCCGGACCCGAAGAGCGCGCGCCAGCCGTCGCCGACGAGGGCGGCCGGAAGAAGACGCAGATCGACCGCGACGAGCAAGGGGCCTGGCTGGGGAAGCTGCCGCATATGGCTTGCGAGCTCATCCGCGCTCTGCTGAAACGGCAGGCTTTTGGTCTTGCCGAAGCGCGCCGGCTCGACGGCTTGCGGAAATTCCCAGGTATAGGTGACGAATTCGGCGTGAAGCTCCCAGCGCAGGACGGCGGCGTGCAATTCGATGCGATGCTGCTTGGCGTTGGGCGGCGGCGGCGGGCAGGCGCGCGTGAGGCAAAAATCGGCCAGCGCCGCGCGCGCCTTTACCGCCTCTTCATGATTGGTCATGAAGGCGAAATGCAAAATGCGCCGGGCTCCCTCGATCGGCACGAAAGGGCGCGCATGAACCTCGGCCAAGACGCGGTCCCGTAATGGATGTTCCGTAAATCCCTGGCTTCCGGGCTCTCGTTCTTCTGGCAAATCTTCCATTTTTCCCGCCTGTCGCCTCTTGCGCGTTCCGCCGCCGGATCATTGCGTCAAACCCGGCGGGACGCCCGCGAGGACCGACTGAACCGGAAAGCGTCTTAGGGCGCGTTCCGATTGGATGGACTAAATCCAATCGATAAGAACGCGCTCAAGATCAATAAATTGGAGCATGTTCTCATGAGATATCGGATATATCCGATATCCTAATGTCGAAAAACTCGGTCAAGTTTTTCGGAACATGCTCTAAATTGAAAACCCGCCCGGCTTCAAACGACAGGCTCAAACGCGCGAGACGCTTTTCATCCTGCCGCGCGATGACGCAAAAAAGCCCGCGCGCCCTGACCGAGCCAGGCGGGTCTATCGCATTTTGCTGTGAGCCGGCAACTGGATCGGCGCCGCGCATGGCGGGCCGAGCGCCGCCATCGCGCATGACTTATCGGGGCGTCGCGGATCCAGCCGCCGCGCCCTCGTCCGGTAAAGCCGCCTTTCAGCGCGGCGCGGACAGCGCCGCAATCTTCGAGGGATCAGGCGATCGGCGCCAGCGCCTTCAACACGGCGCGCAAAGTCGCAATGTCGAAGCCCTGAGGCACGCGCACGATCATCGCCCCGATGGCGATCTCGATCGGCGCGTTCGCGTTCGCGGCGGCTGCGTCGACCGAGTCCGCGACCTGGATCTCTAATCCTCCGAGAAGCGGCGCGGGCCTGTCGCCGAGAGCCGCGCCTTTGCTGCGAAGGCGCGCATTTTTGCGCCAGGCGAAAAGCTGCGCCGCCATAAGTCCATGCCGACGCGCCACCGAGCAAACCAATTCGCCGCTGTCGAAACTTTCCGCGACGATCCGCGCCTTTTCTTCCACCGTGAAATGTCTGCGCTTGCCTGACCCGGCAAAGGGATTCGTAGTGCGAACCGGATCCTCGGTCGGTCCAAAATCCGCGTTCCTGACATGCAACATGGGATAGCCTTTTAAATCGCGTCGGGGGCCGCAAATGGGCGCGCGCCGGCCGCAGCAAATAGAAGGTAAAGTGGCGTGCCTCGACCCGTGCGGGGGCCATGATCCTCGACGCCGCTTTCCCCGGCGGACGCGCGGACGGGCGCATGCCATCGCCGAAGTCTAGGGGCGCTTTTGCTGAACCGCTGGCTTAGTCTGATATGGCAAGCGTCTGCGCGGTCGAGGAAATAGCGCGGTCAGACGGTTTCCGGCGGCCCGCGCGCGGCGAAATAGAACCGCTGGGACGCATGGCCGGCAAGTCCGGGCGCGGGGGTCCAGGCCGCCGCGATAGCGACCCGCTGCGGAAATGACGCAAGACCGGAGGCCGAAGCAAGATAGGCGCAGCCGGAAGCGGCGCAAACCAGGATGCAGCAAAGACAATGTTGATGATTTGGATCGCCGCTCGGCAAATCTGGGCTGGACGGGCCCGGCGCGCACGTGGCCTTGCCGAACCGATCGAAAAACTCGGCATGCGCAACCGCGCCAATGAAGGCTTGCAGCAGGAGCGCGTAAAGCGCGATCACGCTAATTGCGACGCGCGTCGTCGCCGAACTCTGGCGCAAGCTGGTCATTTCAAAAGTTTATCATGCCCGCTTACTTTTGCAATGGAGGACCACTTGGTTCCGGCCGCTATTTCTCCTATGAGAACAGCGGCGCGTTGACGCGCCCGCCGCGCAAATTTGGCCGGCCCGACAGCGCCCCGAACTGGGTCAAAAACACGCCAATGCGCGGGATAGGGCCGCGGCGCGTTCAAGGCGGGCCAGGCGCGCGCGGCCTGCGTCAGGCGCTATGGCCAGTCGCTGATCCAGCCGCGAGCTCTGGCTTGGAAAAGTCAATTTTCCCAAGTCTTTGCACCGCTTCCTTGACAAGCGGATCGAGCCCCTCTCCGCCATGGTCGAGATGCGCCAGGATTTTCTTGCGCATGCTCGGATCCCAGAATTTGGCGAGATGATCGGCGATGCCCGCGACCGCCTGCTCAGGCTTCTGTGGGGCGAAAAATTTGCCGATCTGGTTGGCCATGTAAATCAGCTTGTCAGGCGACATGATGGGCGGCTCGACCTATGACGCGTTCGGGATGGGTGAAAATCTCATAGTCATTTTGGCGCGCGACCGCGACAAGAGTAATTCCGCAGGCCTCGGCCAACCGGACGCCCGCCGCCGTCGGAGCCGAAATAGCGACGACGACCGGGGCGTCGAGCCGCGCGGCCTTTTGGATCAGCTCCACCGAGACGCGGCTTGTCAGCAGGATCAGGCCTTGCGCCGCGGAGAGGCCGTCGCCGGCGAGGGCGCCGACCAGCTTGTCGAGCGCATTATGCCGGCCGACATCCTCGCGCAAGGCGATAAGGCCGCGTTCAGGCGTCCAGAATCCCGCGGCGTGGACCGCATGGGTTTGGCGGTGCAGCAACTGCCCTGGCGACAGCGAGGCCATGGCTTCGACGATCGCGCGCTGTTCGAAGCGGCGGGCGCTGCGCACCAAAGGCGCCGGGCGCATCGCTTCCGCGAGGCTTTCGATGCCGCAGAGGCCGCAGCCGGTCGGACCCGCCATGCTGCGCCGGCGCGCCGAATAGGCCTTGGCGCGCCCTTCGATAAGCCAAAGCCGCAATTCGACGCCAAGCTGCGTCGTCACGATATCAAGGCTCGAAATCTCGGAGCGGCCTTCGATCAAGCCTTCGGTCAAGGCGAAGCCCAGCGCGAAATCTTCAAGGTCCGCCGGCGTCGCCATCATGACGGCGTGAGTGGCGCCATTCACCGTGAAAGCGATCGCCGTCTCCTCCGGCACTGCGCGAAGCAAGGCGACAGTCTGCTCCCCGCGCTGAGCCAGGCAAGAGACGTTCACAGCCGGCGGCGGGGGAGAAGCCTCGCCGAACAGGTCGTCGCCAAGCACCTTCTCGGCAAGCAGATCCTCGCCAAGCGGGTCCCCGCTCATTCCGCCGCTTCGATCGTGTGGACGATGCGGCGGCTTTGCTCGGCCTGCTCGCGATATTGCTCCTGCCAGTCGGTGGGTCCGTTCGACCGCGAGATCTGGACCGCCGTGACCTTGAACTCGGGGCAATTCGTCGCCCAGTCCGAGAAGTCGGTGGTCACGACATTGGCTTGGGTCGTGGGATGATGGAAAGTCGTGTAGACGACCCCAGGCGCGACCCGATCGGTGACGAGCGCGCGCAGGGTCGTCTCGCCGGCCCGGCTGTGCAGCTTCACCCAGTCGCCGTCGCGAACGCCGCGCAGCTCGGCGTCATGCGGATGGATTTCAAGCCGGTCTTCCGGATGCCAGGCGACATTCTCGGTGCGCCGCGTCTGCGCTCCGACATTGTAATGGCTGAGAATGCGGCCGGTCGTGAGCAGGAGCGGGAAGCGCGGTCCGGTCCGCTCGTCGGTCGGCACATATTCGGTGACCACGAATTTGCCCTTGCCGCGAGGCGAAGCCGCCGATATGCATGACCGGCGTGCCTTCCGGATGCGCCGCGTTGCAGGGCCATTGCACCGAGTCGACCTCATCGAGCCGCGCATAGGAAACGCCGGCGAAGCTCGGCGTGGTCTGCGCGATTTCATCCATGATCTCGCTTGGATGGGCGTAATTCATGGGAAAATCGAGGGCTTTGGCCAGCGCCACGGTGATTTCCCAATCGCCGAACCCGTTTTTCGGGCTCATCACCTTGCGCACGCGCTGAATGCGGCGCTCGGCGTTGGTGAACGTCCCGTCCTTTTCAAGGAAGGTCGAGCCCGGCAGGAAGACATGGGCGTAATTCGCGGTCTCATTGAGGAAGAGATCCTGGACGACGACGCATTCCATGGCGGCGAGGCCGGCGGCGACATGGTGGGTGTCGGGATCGGATTGCAGAATATCCTCGCCCTGGATGTAGATCCCCTTGAAGGTTCCTTCGACCGCGGAATCGAGCATGTTTGGAATGCGCAGGCCCGGCTCATTGTCGAGCGGGACGCCCCAGAGCGCCTCGTAAATGGCCCGCGCGGCGTTGTCCGAAACATGGCGATAGCCGGCGAACTCATGCGGGAACGATCCCATGTCGCAGGCGCCTTGCACATTGTTCTGGCCGCGCAGCGGATTTACGCCGACGCCGGGCCGCCCGAGATTTCCGGTCGCGAGCGCGAGATTGGCGATCGCGATCACGGTGGTCGAGCCCTGGCTGTGCTCGGTGACGCCAAGACCATAGTAAATCGCGGCGTTTCCTCCGGTGGCGTAAAGTCTCGCGGCCGCCCGGATCAGCTCGGCCGGCACGCCGGAAAGTTTCGCGACCTCTTCGGGACTATTGCGCGGGTCGGAGACAAAACCCGCCCAATCCTGGAATTCCTCCCAATCGCAGCGCTCGCGCACAAAGGCCTCGTCGACCAGGCCTTCGGTCACGATCGACATGCGCGAGCGCGGTCAGCACGGCGACATTGGTGCCGGGCTGCAGCGGCAGATGGTAGTCCGCCTGCGCATGTGGGCGTACGGACGAGGTCGATCCGGCGCGGATCGATCACGATCAGCTTGGCGCCCTGGCGCAGCCGCTTCTTCATGCGCGAGCCGAACACCGGATGGCCGTCGGTCGGATTGGCGCCGATGACCAGCATGACGTCGCTGTCCTCGACGGAGTCGAAATCCTGCGTGCCGGCCGAGGTGCCGAAAGCGGTCTTCAGGCCATAGCCGGTCGGCGAATGGCAGACGCGCGCGCAGGTATCGACATTATTGTTGCCGAAGCCGCCGCGGATCAGCTTCTGCACCAGATAGGTCTCTTCATTGGTGCAGCGCGAGGAGGTGATGCCGCCGACCGAGCGCTTGCCATATTTCGCCTGGATGCGCTTGAACTCGGAGGCGGCATGGGCGATCGCCTCGTCCCAGGAGACTTCGCGCCACGGATCGGTGATCTTGGCGCGGATCATCGGCTTCAGGATGCGGTCGCTGATGGGTGGCGTAGCCCCAGGCGAAGCGGCCCTTGACGCAGGAATGGCCGTGGTTGGCCTTGCCGTCCTTGTAGGGCACCATGCGCACGACCTCGTCGCCGCGCATCTCCGCCTTGAAGGAGCAGCCGACGCCGCAATAGGCGCAGGTCGTCACCGCCGAATGTTCGGGCTGTGCCGATCTCGATCACGGATTTCTCGCTCAGCGTCGCGGTCGGGCAGGCCTGCACGCAGGCGCCGCAGGACACGCATTCCGATTCGAAGAAGGGCTCGTCCTGGCCCGGCGCGACCCGGCTCTTGAAGCCGCGGCCGTCAATGGTCAGCGCGAAAGTGCCCTGCACTTCCTCGCAGGCGCGCACGCAGCGGTTGCAGACGATGCATTTCGCCGGATCATAGGTGAAATAGGGATTCGATGCGTCCTTGGTCTCGTGCGAGATGATTGGCGCCCTCATAGCCGTAACGGACCTCGCGCAGGCCGACCGCGCCGGCCTGGGTCTGCAATTCGCAATCGCCATTGGCGGCGCAGGTCAGGCAGTCGAGCGGATGGTCGGAGATGTAAAGCTCCATCACGCCTTTGCGCAGCGCCTTCAGGCGCTCGGTCTGGGTCTTGACGACCATGCCTTGCGCGACCGGCGTCGTGCAGGAGGCCGGGGTTCCGTTGCGGCCTTCGATCTCGATGAGGCAGAGGCGGCAGGAACCGAAGGCCTCCAGCATGTCATTGGCGCAGAGCTTGGGGATTTCCGTCCCCG
>CAWESJ010000075.1:0-12837 GCA_963811015.1 uncultured Alphaproteobacteria bacterium
CGAAGCGCCAATCGAAAGCCGCGGCGACGCGCGGAGATTTTCTGGACCGGCTACGGAGCCCATGGCGCCGGCCGACAAGGATGGCGGCGCGCAAGGCTAGCGATCGATTCGAGCATTCGCGGCGAGGGCATGCCGCTGCGAAGCGAGGCGATTTTTTCTACAGCGCGGCGGCGGTGCAGGCTCCACAAGGCGCGAGTTACGGGGTCCTCGACGCCATTGCCGAGCCGGTCTTCGAGGACGGCGGCCGGTCCGTGGCCGAAGCCGGAGACCCTATCGATCCGGGCCAGAGCCTCGGCGCGCGAGGGGAGGCGGAATTTGCGCAGCGGCAGGAGCGCGGCGAGGACGCCGATTGCGAGGAGAAAAACCCCAGGCTTCGCGCCAGATGCGGCGCCCCGAGCCAAATTCCGCTCCAGGAGAGGCAGACGAAGGCGCCGATCACCACGAGGGGCGGCGCCAAAATCCGCCAAGCCCGCTCGAACAGGAGGACGGCATAGGCTTTGGCGACGAGCCGATGCAGGCGCCGAATTGCGGGGCCGTCGGCCGCGCGCGCCGCAGCGGCGGGATCGGCGTCGCCCGCGGGAGCCTTCAACTTTGACAAACTTGGGCGTCCCAGTCGCAGCGGACTTGTCTCCAAATGCGCCGCGGCGAAGCTCGCGACAGGAAACTCTGGAGGGTACCACGATCGCGGCGCCGCGCCAGATGCCTCTGGCGAATATTCAGTCGAACCACGCCGGAATTTTGTCGAGTTCCGATCAAATCCTCGTAGGTTCCGCGCGGGCGCACAACCGCGGCCCTTGTCCCGCTGACGAGAATTTCCGGCGCGAGCAGCCGCGAATTATAGGTTCCAGCTTGCACTGCGCCATAGGCGCCGGCCGACATGACCGCGAGAATATCGCCCTGCCGAGGCTCCGGCAGCTTGCGCGAAAGCGCGAGAAAATCGCCAGTCTCGCACACCGGCCCGACAATGTCGGCTGTAAGTTCCGGCCAGCCCGGCGCCGGCGCGCGCACCGGCTTGATGTCGTGATGCGCCTCGTAAAGCGTGGGGCGCACCAGATCGTTCATCGCCGCATCCACGATGACGAATGTCTTGGCCTCGCCGCGCTTCACATAGATGACCCGCGTCAGGAGAATTCCCGCATTGCCGACAATGAGCCGGCCGGGCTCGAAGATAAGGCGGCAGCCAAGGCCGCCCAGCCGCGCCTTGACGATTTTTGCGTAGCGCTCGGGGTGATAGCTCTCGGGATCTTCGCCTTCGCGGTACGGAATGCCGAGGCCCCCGCCAAGGTCGATATGCGTGATGGCGCGGCCCTCGGCGCGCAGAGCCCGCACGAAATCGGCGATGAGGCTGAAGGCGTCGTCGAAGGGCGCGAGATCGGTGATTTGCGAGCCGATGTGAATATCGACGCCTGTGACCTCGATCCCGGGCAGGGAGGCGGCCTCGGCATAGGCCTCGCGCGCGCGGCGCAGCGGAATGCCGAACTTGTTCTCAGCCTTGCCGGTTGAGATTTTGGCATGGGTTTTCGCGTCGACGTCCGGATTGACGCGAAGCGCGACCGGAGCGATCCGGCCTTTCGCGGCGGCGAGGCGCGACAATGCGCGAAGCTCCGGTTCGGACTCGACATTGAAGCAGAGGATGCCGAGGTCGAGCGCGAAGGACATTTCGCCATCCGTCTTGCCGACGCCGGAAAAGGTGATCCTGGCGGGGTCCGCGCCCGCGGCCAGCGCGCGGCGGAGTTCGCCCTCGGACACGACGTCCATGCCCGCGCCGAGCCGCGCCAAGGCCGTGAGCACGGCCTGGTTGGAATTGGCTTTCACGGCGTAGCAGACGAGAGAGTTGACGTCCGCGAAAGCCGCTTTGAAGACTTCGTAATGGCGTGTGAGCGTCGCCAGCGAATAGCAATAGAAAGGCGTCCCGATCTCGGCGGCGAGATCGGCGAGATCGACATCCTCGGCGTGCAGGACGCCGTTCTTCATCTCAAAATGATGCATCGTTTGGGAATGGCGTCAGAGCAGGGGGTCGAGAATGAACGGCCTCGGGGGCGGCGGCGCGCGCGGAGGGAGTGGTTTCGCGGCCTCTGTTTGGCCGGCCGATTGCGCCTCGGCGGCGCTGGTCAGAGGCGGGTTCGTGGCCGCGGCTCCGGGCGGCGGCTCCAGCGGTCCCCTCCGGCCGCAGCCCGCGAGGCAGAGCGCAAGCGCGGCAAGGACAAGAACGGCGCAGGGTTTTGGGCGGAGAAGGCGCATCGCGAAGCAGGTCCCGGAAGGAGCGCCACTATAGACGAGGTTTTGGCCGGAGCGAAATTTTCAGATTTGGACCGTCTTCGATCGAAGCGGCGGGCGAGGCGAGATTTTCGGGCCGAAGTCACATGCCCCAGCGGCGGACGAACCAGGTTTTGACCAGATGGGTCAGCACCGCATAGCTCAAGAGGAAGCTCGCAATGATGGGCCAATAGAGCGGCGGCAAGGGCGTGAACTCCAATGCCTCCGCGGTGATTGGCGTGTAGGGCAGGGCGATGCCGATCACGCAGATGACGAGGCTGGTCGCGATCAGGGCCGCGCTGGCGCGGCTTTGCAGAAACGGGATCTTCGCGGTGCGGATGATGTGGATGATGAGGGTCTGGGTCAGCAAGGATTCGACGAACCAGCCGGTCTGGAACAGAGTTGGATTGGTCCATGCGTTGAACACATAGAGCATGGTGAAAAAGGTCGCATAGTCGAAAATCGAGCTGATCGGCCCGATGAAGACCATGAACTTGAAAATATTGCCAATGTCCCATTTGCGCGGGATCTCGAGATAGTCCGCGTCGACATTGTCCGTCGGGATGGCTGTTTGCGAGAAATCATAGAGGAGATTGTTGGTGAGAACCTGGATCGGCAGCATCGGAAGGAAGGGCAGGAAAATGCTGGCGCCGAGCATGCTGAACATGTTGCCGAAGTTGGAGCTCGCGCCCATCTTGATGTATTTGGTGATGTTGCCGAAGACCTTGCGCCCTTCGACGACGCCTTCCTGAAGCACCATAAGGCTCTTTTCGAGCAGGATGATGTCGGCCGATTCCTTGGCGATGTCGACGGCTGTGTCGACCGAAATACCCACATCGGCGGATTTGAGCGCGGGGCTGTCGTTGATGCCGTCGCCGAGGAAGCCGACGACATGGCCCCTGGCGTGTAGCGCGCCGATCACCCGCGCCTTCTGCTCCGGAGAGACCTTGGCGAAGACCGCAATGGATGGCGCGAGATCCGCCAATTCAGCCTCGCTCATCTTTTCG
Source organism: uncultured Alphaproteobacteria bacterium (assembly GCA_963811015.1). Classification (GTDB taxonomy): domain Bacteria; phylum Pseudomonadota; class Alphaproteobacteria; order Rhizobiales; family Beijerinckiaceae; genus Methylocapsa. The sequence continues at coordinate 3,264 of CAWESJ010000075.1, forward strand.
ATTTCGGGGCCGAGCACAATGCGATGGACTTCGAGCCCAACCTCGCGGCAGATCTTGCGGGTGATGATTTCATTGTCGCCGGTGATGATCTTGACCGTCACCCCTGAGCGGTTGAGCGCGGCTATGGCGGCGCCGGCGGTCTCCTTCGGCGGGTCGAGGAAGGCGATATAGCCAAGCAGCGTCAGGCCGCTCTCGTCTTCGACCGAATAGCTTGGCTTCAGATCGGCAATTTCCTTGTAGGCTACGGCGACGACTCGAAACCCATCCTCGTTGAGCGCGCGCGTCTCCGCCTGCGCCTGGGCGAGATGGCTCGCATCCAACACTCCGCACTGGTCGTTGAGTTCATAATGCTTGCAGACAGAGAAAACCTCCTCGACCGCGCCTTTGCAAATGAGGACATGCGTGCCGTCCTCGCGCGACAGGATCACCGAAAGACGCCGACGCACGAAATCGAAGGGAATTTCGTCGATGTTTTGATATTGATGCCGCAAGTGCAGGTTCTTGCCGAGTTCGACATGCTGCAGCACCGCTACATCGAGCAGGTTTTTCAAGCCGGACTGATAATGGCTGTTCAGATAGGCGAATTCCAACACCCGTTCGCATTCATCGCCGCGAATGTCGAGGTGGCGTTTGAGGATGATGCGGTCCTGCGTCAGCGTGCCGGTCTTGTCGGTGCATAAGACATCCATCGCGCCGAAATTCTGAATGGCTTGGAGGCGCTTCACGATCACCCGTTTTTTCGACATGGCGAGCGCGCCCTTGGCGAGATTCACGGTGACGATCATCGGCAGCATTTCGGGCGTCAAGCCGACCGCGATCGCCACCGCGAATAAAAGCGCCTCGAGCCAATCATGCTTGGTGAAGCCATTGATCAGAAACACCGCCGGAGCCATCACAAGCATGAAGCGGATCATCAGCCAGGTGAAACTGTTGATTCCCTTGTCGAAGCTCGTCAGTTCGCGGCGTCCGGCGATCCGGTCGGCGAGTTGTCCGAAGTAGGTTTTCGCCCCTGTATGCGCGATCAACCCGGTCCCGAATCCGCTGACTACGCTGCCGCCCATGAAGCAAAGATTTGGCAGATCGAAAGGATCGGCGATCTCGCCCATGCCGCGCGCCGCCGACTTCTCCGACGGCATGGCCTCGCCGGTGAGGGCCGATTGATTGATGAACAGATCCTTGGCGCTGAGGAGCAGCAGATCGGCTGGAATCATGTCTCCCGCCGAGAGGCGCACGATGTCGCCGGGAACGAGCTGCTCCATCGGAATCTCGCTGAAACCGTTGGACTCTTCCGCGCGGGCTGCGCCGTCGCGTCGCTTGACGCTGGCCGTCGTCTTGACCATGGCGCGAAGTTTTGCTGCGGCGTCGTTGGAGCGATGCTCCTGCACGAACGCCGTGCTGATGGAGAGAACGACCATGGTTGCGATGACGAGAGCCGACCGCATATCGCCGAGGAAATAAGACACGACGGCGAGAGACAGCAGCAAGGCGTTCAAGGGGCTTTTCGAGCAGGCCCATAATTCCCTCGCTACGCTGGGGCGGCCTTCCGTGGCGATCAGATTGGGGCCGACCGACGCCAGCCTCGCCTTCGCCTCGGCGGGGTCGAGCCCATCCGGCGAGGCGCGGAGCGTCGTCCAGATCGCATTCTGGTCCGCCCGGCTCAGCTCAAGAATTTCGTGCGAAAGCTTAATGTCGGCGTCGCGCGCCTCGACGCGGCGCGTCGCGGCGGCCTGGCGGAAAATCAGACGCTCAAGGAAAGTCTGGCCGTTCATGCGCGCAGCCTTTTCAATGTCCGGTTTGCATGGGCCCTTCCGGCTTTCCAAAGGATGAGTTTCAAAATCTTGCCGGCTTTTTGCGCCAAGGTCATGCGTTAAATCAAAACCGCGAAAAGCATGGATCGCGGAAAGCCGACGCGCCATGAGATCGAGGTCAGCCGTCCCTGGACCCGCGGCCGAAATCGGGGGCGGCGGTTTCCTGGCCCTGCTCGATAATGCCCCGCCGGATCGCCCGCGTCCGGGTGAAGAGATCGGAGAGGCCCTGTCCGTCGCCGCGCCGGATCATGCGCTGAAGCGCGGTCAGGTCTTCGGTGAAGCGGCCGAGCATTTCAAGGACGGCCTCTTTGTTGTTGAGGAAAATATCGCGCCACATGATCGGGTCGGAGGCGGCGATCCGGGTGAAGTCGCGAAAGCCGCCGGCGGAGAATTTGATGACCTCGGAGCGCGTCACCTCTTCGAGATCGGCGGCGGTGCCGACGATATTATAGGCGATGAGATGCGGGACATGGCTTGTGATCGCGAGCACCAGATCGTGATGCGCCGGCTGCATGGTCTCGACATTGGCGCCCGCCGCCCGCCAAAAGGCTGCGAGCCGCGCGACCGCTTTCGGGTCGGTTCCCTCCGGCGGCGTCAGAATGCTCCAGCGATTGACGAAAAGCGCGGCGAATCCGGCTTCCGGGCCGGAATATTCCGTGCCAGCCACGGGGTGGGCGGGGACGAAATGAACCGAGGCCGGCAGATGCGGCGCGACCGCCGCGATGATCGAGGCCTTGACGGAGCCGACGTCGGACACGATGGCGCCCGGCGCGAGATGCGGGCCAATCTCCCGCGCGATCGCGCCCATTGCGCCGACCGGCGCGCAAAGGATGACGAGGTCGGCGCAATGGGCGCGATCGCGCGGGAGATTGGCCCGCATCTCGCGCCGGGCGCCATCCGTGTCCGACGTCGGCTCCGTCAAGGCCTCCGATCATCGCGGCGGTCGCGCCGCATCTGCCGGCCTCGGTTCATTTCGTCGCACATCCCGTGGCCGGCACCGAATATTCGGGGCCGGAAGCCGGATTTGCCGCGCTTTTCGCAATCGCTGGAGCATTCTGACGCCGCCGGAGGAGCCGACCCGAAAGCGGTCGCGCGGCTCGCGGCGTTTTGGACGGCGGCGGGCGCCAATGTCGAGACCATGAACCCGGCGCATCATGATCTCGTGCTCGCGATCACAAGCCATGTGCCGCATCTCATCGCCTATAATATCGTCGGCACCGCCGCCGATCTCGAAGAGGTCACGCAGTCCGAGGTCATCAAATTCTCCGCCGGCGGCTTTCGCGACTTCACCCGCATCGCGGCCTCCGATCCGATCATGTGGCGCGATATGTTCCTCAACAACAAGGAGGCCGTGCTCGAAATGCTCGGCCGGTTCAACGAGGATCTGACCGCCTTCAGCGCATGATCCGGCGCGGGGACGGCAGGGCTGTTCGATCTCTTCACCCGCACGCGGGCGATCCGGCGCGGCATCATCGAGCAGGGGCAGGAAACCGCCGCGCCCGATTTGGCCGCGGGTCCAGGGACGGCTGACCTCGATGTGATGGCGCGTCGGCTTTCCGCGATCCATGCCTTTGGCGGTTTTGATTTAACGCATGACCTTGGCGCAAAAAGCCGGCAAGATTTTGAGTCATCCTTTGGAAAGCCGGAAGGGCCCATGCAAACCGGACATTGAAAAGGCTGCGCGCATGAACGGCCAGACTTTCCTTGAGCGTCTGATTTTCCGCCAGGCCGCCGCGACGCGCCGCGTCGAGGCGCGCGACGCCGACATTAAGCTTTCGCACGAAATTCTTGAGCTGAGCCGGGCGGACCAGAATGCGATCTGGACGACGCTCCGCGCCTCGCCGGATGGGCTCGACCCCGCCGAGGCGAAGGCGAGGCTGGCGTCGGTCGGCCCCAATCTGATCGCCACGGAAGGCCGCCCCAGCGTAGCGAGGGAATTATGGGCCTGCTCGAAAAGCCCCTTGAACGCCTTGCTGCTGACTCTTGCCGTGGTGTCTTATTTCCTCGGCGACATGCGCTCGGCTCTCGTCATCGTGGTGATGGTCGTCCTCTCCGTCATCACCGCCTTCATGCAGGAGCATCGCTCCAACGAGGCCGCGGCCAAACTGCGCGCCATGGTGAAGACGACGGCGAGCGTCAAGCGACGGGACGGCGCAGCCCGCGCGAAGAGTCCAAGGGTTTCGTCGAGATTCCGATGGAGCAGCTCGTTCCCGGCGACATCGTGCGCTTTCGGCGGGCGACATGATCCCGGCCGACCTGCGCCTGCTCAGGCCAAGGACCTGTTCATCAATCAATCGGCCCTTACCGGCGAGGCGATGCCGTCGGAAAAGTCGCCGGCGCGCGGCATGGGCGAGATCGCCGATCCGTTCGATCTGCCCAATATGTGCTTCATGGGCGGCAACGTGGTGAGCGGATACGCCACCGGGTTCATCCCATACCGGGGCGCAAACCTTTTTCGGCAACTCGCCGACCAGATCGCCGGACGGCGCGTCCTGACCAGCTTCGACCAGGGCATCAACCGATTCACCTGGCTGATGATCCGCTTCATCCTCGTGATGGTCCGTCCGTCTTCCTCATCAACGGCTTCACCAAGCATGATTGGCTCGAGGCGCTATTGTTCGCGGTGGCGGTTGCGGTCGGCCTCACGCCCGAAATGCTGCCGATGATCGTGACGGTCAACCTGGCCAAGGGCGCGATCGCCATGTCGCGCAAAAGGTCATCGTCAAGCGCCTCAACGCCATTCAGAATTTCGGCGCGATGGATGTCCTGTGCACCGACAAGACCGGCACGCTGACGCAGGACCGCATCATCCTCAAACGTACCTCGATATCCGCGGTGAAGAATCCGAGCGCGTCCTCCAATATGCCTACCTGAACAGCCACTATCAGTCCGGCCTGAAAAACCTGCTCGACATCGCGGTGCTGCAGCACGTCGAACTCGGCAAGGACCTAAAATGCGAGCACCAGCTATCACAAGATCGACGAAATACCGTTCGATTTCTCGCGCCGGCGCCTGTCGGTCGTCCTGGTCCGCGAGGACGGCAAGCATGTCCTCATTTGCAAGGGCGCGGTCGAGGAGGTGTTCGCGGTCTGCAAGCACTATGAGATCGATGGACGAGTGCGGAGTGCTCGATGCCGAGCCATCTCGCGACAGGCGCAAGGCGAGACGCGCGCGCTCAACGAGGACGGGTTTCGCGTCGTCGCGGTCGCCTACAAGGAGATTGCCGATACTCGAAGACGGCCTATTCGGTCGCGGACGAACGCGACCTGACGCTGCTGGGCTACATCGCCTTCCTCGATCCGCCCAAGGAAAGCGCCGGCGCGGCGATTGCCGCGCTGGCCGCGCCGGCGTGAAGGTCAAGATCCTGACCGGCGACAACGACATCGTCACCCGCAAGATCTGCCGCGAGGTCGGGCTCGACGTCGACGCATCGTGCTCGGCAACGAGATCGAGAAGATGAGCGAGCGATGAACTGGCCAGATCTCGCGGACCAACCACGGTGTTCGCCAAGCTCTCGCCGGCGCAGAAGGGCGGATCATCGCGGCGCTGCACGCCAAGGGCCATGTGGTCGGCTTCCTCGGCGACGGCATCAACGACAGCCCCGGCGCTGAAAGCCGCCGACGTCGGCATTTCGGTCGACACCGCCGTCGACATCGCCAAGGAATCGGCCGACATCATCCTGCTGGAAAAGAGCCTGCTGGTGCTGCAGGAAGGCGTCATCGAAGGGCGCAAGGATCTTCGGCAACATCATCAAATACATCAAGATGGGCGCGAGCTCGAACTTCGGCAACATGTTCAGCGTGCTCGGCGCCAGCATCTTCCTGCCGTTCCTGCCGATGGCGCCGATCCAGGTGCTGACCAACAACCTGCTCTACGATTTCTCGCAGACGGCGATCCCGACCGATAATGTCGACGAGGAATATCTCGCGAAGCCGCGCGGATGGGACATCGGCAACATCTTGCAAGTTCATGCTGTTCATCGGGCCGATCAGCTCGATTTTCGATTACGTGACCTTTTTCATGATGCTCTATGTGTTCGACGCCTGGACCAATCCGGCGCTGTTCCAGACCGGCTGGTTCGTCGAATCGTTGCTGACCCAGACCCTGATCATCCACATCATCCGCACCGCCAAGATCCCGTTTCTGGAAAGCCGCGCCAGCCCGGCGCTGATCGCGACCACGCTCGTCATCTGCGTCGTCGGGATCGCCCTGCCCTACACGCCAATCACCGCGGAGGCATCGGAGTTCACGCCCTTGCCGCCGCTCTATTGGCCCATCATTGCGAGCTTCCTCTTGAGCTATGCGGTGCTGACCCATCTGGTCAAAACCTGGTTCGTTCGCCGCTGGGGCATGTGACTTCGGCCCGAAAATCTCGCCTCGCCCGCCGCTTCGATCGAAGACAGTCCAAATCTGAAAATTTCGCTCCGGCCAAAACCTCGTCTATAGTGGCGCTCCTTCCGGACCTGCTTCGCGATGCGCCTTCTCCGCCCAAAACTCTGCGCCGTTCTTGTCCTTGCCGCGCTTGCGCTCTGCCTCGCGGGCTGCGGCCGGAGGGGACCGCTGGAGCCGCCGCCCGGGGCTGCGGCCACGAACCCGCCTCTGACCAGCGCCGCCGAGGCGCAATCGGCCGGCCAAACAGAGGCCGCCAAACACTCCCTCCGCGCGCGCCGCCGCCCCCGAAGCCCTTTTTTCTCGACCCCCTGCTCTGACCCTTCCCGAGCCGATGCATCATTTCGAAATGAAGAACGGCGTCATGCATGCCGAGGATGTCGATCTGTCCGATCTCGCGGCCGAGGTCGGAACGCCTTTCTATTGCTATTCGCTGGCGACGCTGACGCGCCATTACGAGGTCTTCAAAGCCGCGTTCGGGGACGTCGATTCGCTCGTCTGCTATGCGGTGAAGGCCAATTCCAACCAGGCCGTGCTGACGGCCTTGGCGCGGCTCGGCGCCGGCATGGACGTCGTCTCGGAGGGCGAATTGCGCCGGGCGCTGGCCGCCGGCGCGACCGCCGAACAGGATCACGTTTTCCGGCGTCGGCAAGACGCAGGGCGAGATGGCCTTCGCGCTCGATGAGGGAATCCTCTGCTTCAACGTCGAATCGGAGCCGGAACTGCGCGCGCTGTCGGCGCGTCGCGCCGCGAAGGGCCGGACGCCCCGGTCGCGCTTCGCGTCAATCCCGATATCGACGCAAAGACCCACGCCAAGATCTCGACCGGCAAGGCGGAGAACAAGTTCGGCATTCCGTTGAGCCGCGCGCGCGAAGTCTATGCCGAGGCGGCGGCGTTGCCCGGCATCAGGGTCTCCGGCGTCGATATCCATATCGGCTCGCAAATCACCGATCTCGCGCCTTTCGACGACGCCTTCCGCCTCATCGCCGATTTCGTGCGCGCTCTGCGCGCCGACGGCCACGCCATCACGCATATCGATCTCGGCGGCGGCCTCGGCATTCCCTATCGCGAAGGCGAAGATCCGGAGAGCTATCATCCCGAGCGCTACGCGAAAATCGTCAAGCGCGCGGCTCGGCGGCCTCGGCTGCCGCCTCATCTTCGAGCCCGGCCGGCTCATTGTCGGCAATGCCGGAATTCTCGTGACCCGGGTGCATCTACGTGAAGCGCGGCGAGGCCAAGACATTCGTCATCGTCGATGCGGCGATGAACGATCTGGTGCGCCCGACGCTTTACGAGGCGCATCACGACATCAAGCCGGTGCGCGCGCCGGCGCCGGGCTGGCCGGAACTCACAGCCGACATTGTCGGGCCGGTGTGCGAGACTGGCGATTTTCTCGCGCTTTCGCGCAAGCTGCCGGAGCCTCGGCAGGGCGATATTCTCGCGGTCATGTCGGCCGGCGCCTATGGCGCAGTGCAAGCTGGAACCTATAATTCGCGGCTGCTCGCGCCGGAAATTCTCGTCAGCGGGACAAGGGCCGCGGTTGTGCGCCCGCGCGGAACCTACGAGGATTTGATCGGACTCGACAAAATTCCGGCGTGGTTCGACTGAATATTCGCCAGAGGCATCTGGCGCGGCGCCGCGATCGTGGTACCCTCCAGAGTTTCCTGTCGCGAGCTTCGCCGCGGCGCATTTGGAGACAAGTCCGCTGCGACTGGGACGCCCAAGTTTGTCAAAGTTGAAGGCTCCCGCGGGCGACGCCGATCCCGCCGCTGCGGCGCGCGCGGCCGACGGCCCCGCGATTCGGCGCCTGCATCGGCTCGTCGCCAAAGCCTATGCCGTCCTCCTGTTCGAGCGGGCTTGGCGGATTTTGGCGCCGCCCCTCGTGGTGATCGGCGCCTTCGTCTGCCTCTCCTGGAGCGGAATTTGGCTCGGGGCGCCGCATCTGGCGCGAAGCCTTGGGGTTTTTCTCCTCGCAATCGGCGTCCTCGCCGCGCTCCTGCCGCTGCGCAAATTCCGCCTCCCCTCGCGCGCCGAGGCTCTGGCCCGGATCGATAGGGTCTCCGGCTTCGGCCACGGACCGGCCGCCGTCCTCGAAGACCGGCTCGGCAATGGCGTCGAGGACCCCGTGACTTGCGCCTTGTGGAGCCTGCACCGCCGCCGCGCTGTGGAAAAAATCGCCTCGCTTCGCAGCGGCATGCCCTCGCCGCGCATGGTCGATCTCGATCGCTACGCCTTGCGCGCCGCCATCCTTGTCGGCCTCGTCGCCATGGGCTTCATCGCCGGTCCGGAAAATATGCGCGCGTCGCCGCGGCTTTCGATTGGCGCTTCGACGGATTTTCGCAGGGGGACGCCCGGCTCGACGCCTGGATCGACCCACCCGCCTACACAGGCAGCGCGCCATCGTCCTCGACCTCCATTCAAGCACCGACGCCGCGCAAAGGATCGAGGCGCCGGTCGGCTCGCTCATCGTCGTGCGTTCGTCCGGCGGCGATGCGGCCATTGACGCGAAAGGCGCCTTGGCCGAACCGGCCACGGACAAGCCGGCCAAGGACAAGCCCGGCGCCGCCGAAGCCTCGACCCCGTCAGCGCCGCCAGCACGGCATCACAATGGCGCGAGCGAGACGCAGCTCGTCCTGCGCGGCGACGCCTTCCTCGCGCTCGGCCTATCCGGCAGGCGGCTCGGCGCATTCGAGCTGATCGCCATTCCGGACCAGCCGCCGACCATTCGTCTAACCGACGCGCCACGGGCCAATCTGCGGGGATCGCTGGCGCTCGCGTATCAGGTCGCCGACGATTACGGCGTCGTGAGCGCCGAGGCCGCCTTCGCCAATCCAGCGCTGGAGAACGGCCGGCCGGTCAGGCGTTCGCTCGTCGAGCCGCCGCGCGTTTCGCTCGTCCTTCCAACCGGGTCGCAATCGGGCGGCGAAGCCGAGACGACAGCGGATTTGTCGGAGCATCCATGGGCCGGCGCCCGCGTCGAGATGACCCTGATCGCGCGCGACGAAGGCGGCAATGAAGGCAAGACCGAGCCCATCGCGATCACATTGCCGCAAAAACCGTTCGCCAAGCCTCTCGCCCGCGCCCTCGTCGAGCTGCGCCGCGACCTTGTCCTTGCGCCCGACGACAAGGCCAGGGTCGCAACCGCCCTCGAGGGCTTGATGATCGCGCCGGACGTCTTCGAGACCAGCGCCAGCGTCTATCTCGGATTGCGGATCGCATCGACGCGCTTGCAGGCCGCCAGCAAGGACGCCGATCTCGTCGCGCTCGCCGATTACCTCTGGGAAATGGCCTTGCGAATCGAAAATGGTGATCTTTCGGACGCCGAGCGGGATCTTCGCGCGGCCGAGCAGCAATTGCGCGACGCGCTGGAGCGCAAC
>CAWESJ010000076.1:0-16831 GCA_963811015.1 uncultured Alphaproteobacteria bacterium
TAATGTATCGCTGGTATGACGAGGCGAGCCCGGTGCATCCGTTCGACCGCACCACCAAGCCGATCTCCAAGAACGACCTCGATCACAACGCCAAATATTCCTGGTCAACCGCCGTGGCTCATATCGACAACGGCCGCCTCGAGGCCGGCCCATTGGCGCGCCAGCTCGTCGCCGGCGGCAAGCATGGCGAAAGCTGGCAGCATTACGACCCGCTGGTTCTCGACATGTATAAAAAGCTCGGGGGCGCGAGCGTGGTTTTGCGCCATTTCGCCCGCATGCACGAGGGCGTGAAGATCTATCGCGAAATGGAGCGCGTCCTGCGCGAGCTGCGTCTCGCCGATGAATGGTATATCAAGCCGACCGAGAAGGACGGGCGCGGCTGGGGCGCGACGGAGGCCATTCGCGGCGCCTTATGCCATTGGATCGAGGTCCAGAACGGCAAGATCAAGAATTATCAGATGATCGCCCCGACGACCTGGAACGTCGGCCCGCGCGCCGAGACCGGCGAGCGCGGCCCGATCGAGGAGGCGCTGATCGGAACGCCGATCAAGGACAAGCATGATCCGGTCGAAGTCGGCCATGTCGCGCGCTCCTATGATTCCTGCCTCGTCTGCACCGTCCATGCGCATGACGCCAAGACCGGCGCGGAGCTCGCCCGCTTCCGGACGGCCTGACGCGGCGGGATGCGGCTGATCGCGGCGACCGTGGGGGGCGGCGGCGGCAAAAGAGTGCGGGTTAGATATCCTTCCTCCTGCCGCCGCTAGTGATGGGAAGCGGACTTAGTTTCCCGCGCCTCAGCCGCAGGTCTTGTCTTGGACGCGACAAAACGTGACCGATCGCTGTGCGCGCCGGGCCGCCAGCTTGGCCCAGAGCTGCGCCGCTGGCCTTTTCCGCAAACGGTATGTAGTATGCACGCAACCGATGCGAGCGCCCTTCCTTTTAGGCTCTTGCAAGGCTGATTTTTGGCGCGCGCGCGGGTCGGCCCGATGCGCGCGCGCCTCAAGGAATTTCATGAGGCGGATTTCATGTCCACGACGGAGACAAATGGCGTTCTTGATCAAATAACCAAGCTTCTGGCGGAGGGATTGCCGACCAAGACGGAGCCAATTCCCGAGACCGAGAAGGAATTCGGCGGAATCCTGAACGAGCTGCGGGAGCTGAGCCCGGACGATCTGCGCGGCAAGCTTGTGATCGGCGGCTTCATCAATCATCCCTTTGGCGAGGAGCAATATCGCTGCATGGAATGCATGTATTATCTGGTTCATCGGAAATGGTGCGACCTTCCCGAATTGGCGGTGCCGGTCGAACCCGACTGGTGGTGCCGCCTGTGGCGAATTTGAACGGCGGCGGCCGTCATGCTGGCTGTCATAGGCTGCGGCAATCTCAATCGTTGCGATGACGGCGTTGGCGCCATCGTCGCGCGGCGGCTGTCGGCGGTCGGCTTCGCGCCGTCGCAACGGATCAGGATTTTCGACGCCGGCACCAATGGCATGGACGTGCTGTTTCAAGCGCGCGGCGTGAGCAAGCTCATCATCATCGACGCCTGCTCGAGCGGGTCGGAGCCCGGCGCGGTCTTTGAAGCGCCAGGCTCCGCGCTCGAAAATCGTCATGAGCCGAGCTTCTCGCTGCATGATTTCCGTTGGGATCATGCGCTCTATGCGGGACGCCGGATCTGGGCGGATGATTTTCCCGACGACGTGACCGTGTTTCTCATCGAGGCGCAGACGCTTGCGCTCGGCCTCGACCTGTCCGCTCCCGTCGCGCGGGCCGCCGAGATCGTCGCCGCCCGCGTCTCCCAGCTGATCGAGGCCTATCTGGCGACGGAGCCCATGTCGCGAGCAATGCCGTGAGCCATACCCTGAGCGCTGCGCATAGCATGCGCGGAGCCTTGCTCCTACGCGTCCATCGCGACCATATTTACGTCGAGGCGGGCGCCTTCGCCGCCCATTTGGCGAATGCGAGCAATGTCGCCTTGCTGCGCGAGGGCGAAGATCTGCTGATCTTGCCGATCGCCTGCGCCGAAGCCGGAGGCTTCCTGGTGAAGCAGGTGAACGCGCGCGGCGATCGCGCCATTCATGCGGCGGATTTTTTCCGGCTGAACGGAATCGATGAAAGCCGCGACATTCGCGCGGAGGCGCATTGGCGCGAGGCCTGGGCTGGATTTTCGGTCGACGGATTTTTCGCGGATGAGCAAACTAAGTTGACAATAGGAAAGTAAACTAGACTTGAACTGCGCGAACGCATAAGCCTAGTCGATAATCGGCCGACGTTAAATCGAGCCGGAACAGGGAGAGGGGCGCCGCAAATGCCGTCGCGCGCGGAAACCGATGTCGCAGCCGCCTTGGCCGCGGTTGAAGCGGAAGACGCCCCGCTTGCGGAAAAGGTCGAAATGCTCATGGAAATGGCCATGGGCCTGCAGATCCGGCCGCGCTCCGCCGATGACTTGCTTCAGTCGGTCAAGCTCTATGAAGCGGCGCTCGGGCTTTGCCCGGCCGAGCTCTATCTTCTGCGCGGCCGAATTCATGCGCGTCTCGCGACCGCGCTCCAGGCGATCCCCGCCGAGGATGTCGGGCCTCTGCAGAGCGCGCGGGAAAATCTCGAAGCCGCGCGCGACATTCTCAAGCATGACGGCTCGCCCGAGGAGCTCGCCGAGATCGAGATGAACCTCGGCCTCGTCTTTCAAAGCCTCGCCGCCGCCAACGCAGCGCCTATCACCGCGGCGATTTCGGCCTATCAAAGAGCTTTGCGCACTTTCGACGCCCATGCGTTTCCGCGCGAATACGCCATTTTGCAAAATAATCTGGCGACCGCTTTCCTCTCAATTCCATTTTCCGACGAGCGCGCCAAAATGCGCGAGGCTCTGGCGGTGCAGGCGTTCCAGGAGGGCTTGAAAGTGGTCAATATCATCGACCATCCAAGCGAATACGCCATGCTGCAGAACAATCTCGGCAACGCCCTGCAATATGCGTCCTCGAGCCATATGGTCGAAAATTGCCTTCGCGCGCTCGACGCCTATGAGGAAGCGCTCAAGGTTCGCACGCGCGCTGCGACCCCGGTTGAATACGCCAACACGATTGCTAATTACGCCAATTGCCTGCGCAATCTTCCCGACGACCTCGCCCGGCCGGAATGCGGAAACGCGGCCAATCTCAGCCGGGCGCTGCGCCGCTATCGCGAGGCCGAGGAAATCTTCGCGGAGTTTGGCGAAAGTCAGAAGGTCGCGGCGGTCGCGGAAATGATCGGCGAGATTGAAGCCGAGGCGGCGCAAATCCCGCCCGAATCCGAATGGGCGGTCGGGGTTCAATAAATCGAGCGAAGCTTAAATTGGGAAGAGGGGGAGGAATTTGATGATTTGGTCGTTTTGTCTTGGGCTTGCCGCCATCGTGCTCGGCGCCGCCTTCTCGGTCCTAGGCGGCGCGGTCGGCGGGATTGCGGTCGGCGGCAAGTCGCTCGGCAATGAGCTCGCCGCCTGGCTGGGGGCGTTCTATGGGCCGCTCGCAGGCGCCGTCGGCGTCGTCATCGGCGTGGTCTTCGCCGCCATCCTGCTCTGAGAGGCCGTCCAAATGTTCGAAATGGTGAAATCCTCCGCGATTCTCTTCTTCCAGGGCAAGCTGTTCCAGGACCAGACCGAGGCGCTGCGCCAGCTCGCGATCGGAATAGGCCTCACCGTGCTTGTGTTCTTGATCGTCGCGAAGCTCGCCAATGTCGTGTTGGCCGGCGTCGTCGCCGGCTTCGTCGGCGGCGCGGCGCAGCCCTATCTGTTCAGGAATTTGAAATACCGCTGATCATTTTTCGCTCCGCCTCGCGATGGGCGGAGCGAGAGCGCTGCAAAGGAGGCGATCCGTGAACGCGCATGCGCAGCCGCCGGACGACGAAGCGCGCGATGTGGATGCGCTCGTCGGCGATATGGAGCGGCTCGAGACCGTGATCGCCGGTTGGGACGAGTCCCAGCGCATGGTCGTCTTCGCCTACAAGGGCGCCATTGAGGCGATGCACAAGGGCGCGTTGCGCAAGCTCATCGCCGAGGTCAAGGCCGCGCCCGGCGCGCTCGACGCCTTGCGCGCGGCCGCCGCCGATCCGCTCGTCTATGCGGTGCTGAGGCGCCATGGCCTCATCCAGCCAAGCCTGCAGGAGCGCATAGAGGGGGCGCTCGCCTCGATCCGGCCAATGCTCGCCTCGCATGGTGGCGATGTGGAGCTCGCGGCCTTCGTTCCACCGGACGCGGTTGAAGTTCGCTTCCTCGGCAATTGCGACCATTGTCCGTCTTCGACGTTGACCTTCGTCGCAGGGGTGAAGCAGGCGATCGACGAGCATTGTCCCGAGATCAAGCACGTGCGCCAGGTGAAGGGCTCCGCCGCCGCCGTGGCGGGCGTCGATTTCGTGAGCCCCTTCGCGGCGCGGCGCGAAAGCGGCTGGCTCTCTGCCATGGCGCTCGCGGAGATCCCGGAGGAGGGGGTAAAAGCCTGCGCGATCAGGGGCGCGCCGCTTATTTTCAGCCGGTTCGGCGAGGCGGTCACATGTTTCCGTGACGCCTGCGCGCATCTTGGCTCGCCGATTTCCGGCGGCCGCGCGGCGCAGGGGCGCATCGTCTGCCCGCGCCACGGCTTCGAATATGATCTGAGGTCGGGGGAATGCCTGACGGCGCCCCAGACGCAATTGCAGCCGGTCGCCGCCCGCGTCGTCGGAGAGCGCGTTGAAATCAGGCTCGAGGGCTAAAGCGATGCGCGTCTCGCTGCGGGCTCCCGCCGATCAGCCGCCTGATGCTTTCGCCGCGCCGGCGCCGCCGCTGCTCGACCCCGCCGGCCCCGAAATCGTGCTCGGGTCGAAAGGCGGAGGGTTCGACCTCACGATCCCGGTCGCGCCATCCGCCGCGGCCATGTTCGGCCCGCGCGGGGCGGCGCTCGCCGCGCCCGATGGACCGCTCTTCGTCTCCGACACCGGCCATCATCGGCTGCTGGTCTGGCGACGGCGTCCGACGGCCGATCATGTTCCAGCCGATTTTCTTATCGGACAGCCCGATTTCGCGCATGAAGGGCGCAACGCGAAGGGCGAGCCCGGCGCCGCGACCATGAACGTGCCGACCGGCGTCGCCGCAAGCCCCGACATCCTCGCGGTGGCGGACGCCTGGAACCACCGGGTCCTGATCTGGCGCGGGCTCCCGACCATGGCCAACCAGCCGGCGGACGTCGTCCTCGGCCAGGCCGATTTCGCCGGAGCGCTCGCCAATCGCGGCGGCGAGGCGCGGGCCGACACGCTCAACTGGTGCTATGGCGTCAGCATAATGGGGCGGTCCCTCGTCGTTTGCGACACCGGCAATCGCCGCGTGCTGATCTGGCGCGAGATTCCAAGCGCGAACGGGACGCCGGCGGATTTGGTCCTCGGCCAGGCCCGCGCGGATTGCCGCGACGACAATGGCGGGCGCGGCGTCGATGCGCGGGGCATGCGCTGGCCGCATGCGGCGGCGGTCGCCGGCGAGACCCTGCTCGTCGCCGATTCCGGCGATAACCGCGTCATGGCCTGGCGGCGGGTCCCAAGCCAAAACGGCGCGCCGGCCGATTTCGTTATTGGCCAGAACGATCCTTACGCCTCCGAGCATAACCGCGCCAATTATCGGCCCGACGCCGCGAGCCTCAACATGCCCTACGCCTGCGCCGTGATGGGCGAAAGCCTCATCGTCGCCGATACGGCGAATTCGCGGCTTCTGGGCTTCGCACTCGCCGATCTCGCCATGGGCGCGCCGGCGCGCCGCCTGAGCGGGCAGCCCGATTTCGCGTCCAAGGGGGATAATCGCTGGAAGGCGCCGGCGCGCGATAGCCTGTGCTGGCCCTATGGCGCGACGGCGATGGGAGAGACGGCGGTCATCGCCAATTCCGGCAATAACCGCGTTCTCCTATGGAGATCCGCATGACCGCCTCCGTCCTCGCCGAAGCTCCAGCGACGGAAATCCGGGTCCGGGGCCTTGTGCAGGGCGTCGGCTTCCGCCCCGCCGTCTGGCGTCTCGCCAACCGCATGGGGCTCAGCGGCGAAGTGTTCAACGATGGCGAGGGCGTCCTCATTCGCGTCGCCGCCGGCCGCGCGATCGCGGAGCGCCTCGCCGAGGCCCTGAAGGATCAATGCCCGCCGCTCGCGCGAATCGACTCGTTCGAGCTGCGCCCGGCGGCCGCGCCTTGCGATCTGGACGGTTTCCACATTTCGGTCAGCGTCGGCGGACGCATGCGCACGGAGGTCGCGCCGGACGCCGCCACCTGTCCGGAATGCCTCGCCGAGATCCGCGATCCCTTCGCGCGGCGCTTTCGCTATCCTTTCACGAATTGCACCCATTGCGGGCCGCGCCTCTCGATCATCCGAGACGCGCCTTATGACCGCGCGAATACGACGATGGCGCGGTTCAGCATGTGTGACGCCTGCCGGGCGGAATATGAGGCGCCCGCCGATCGCCGGTTTCACGCGCAGCCCATCGCCTGCCACGCCTGCGGCCCGAAGGTTTCGATCGCAAAGACCTGGCGCCGGCGCGGTGGAGTTTTCCGCCTTCAGCATGCTCGACGATGCAGACGCCGTCGCCGGCATGTTGCTCGAGGGCCATATCGTCGCCATCAAGGGCCTCGGCGGATTATCATCTCGCCTGCGACGCGACAAATGAGGACGCGGTAAAGCGGCTGCGCGCGCGCAAGCGGCGCTACGGCAAGGCCTTCGCGCTGATGGCGCGCGATCTCGAAATCATCCGCCGCTATGCGGAGTTAGGCCCGGCGGAGGAGGCGGCGCTCATGTCGTCCGCCGCGCCGATCGTCCTGCTCGCGGCGCGGCGCGATCGCCGCCTCCCGGAAGCCGTGGCGCCGGGTCTCGCGACGCTCGGATTCATGCCGCCATATACGCCGCTGCATCATCTCATCTTTCGCCGCCTCGACCGGCCGATGGTCATGACCAGCGGCAATCTTTCCGACGAGCCGCAGGTCATCGACGATGACGAGGCGCGCGAAAGGCTCGGCGCCATCGCGGATTTCATATTGAGCCACGATCGCCGCATTGCGGTGCGGCTCGATGATTCTGTTGTCCGCGTGATCAATGGCGCGCCCTGCGTCATTCGCCGCGCCCGCGGTTTCGCGCCGGCTCCGCTCCCCCTGCCGGAAGGGCTGCGCGGCGGTCCTCCGATCCTCGCCATGGGGGGCGAGCTCAAGAGCACGTTCTGCCTCGTCAAGGACGGCGAAGCGATCCTTTCGCAGCATATGGGCGATCTCGAAGAGGCGCGCACGCTCGCCGATTTCGAGCGGACGCTCGATCTCTACGGCGCGCTCTACGACCATCGGCCCGAAGCCGTCGCCGTCGATCTCCATCCCGACTATTTCTCGACCAAGCTCGGCCGGCGCCTGGCTCTCGCCAAGGATTTGCCTCTCGTCGAGACGCAGCACCATCACGCTCACGTCGCGAGCTGCCTTGCGGAAAACAACATTGATCGCCGCGACGGACTTGTGCTTGGCGTCGCGCTCGACGGCCTCGGGTTCGGCGACGACGGCGCGCTTTGGGGCGGCGAGTTCCTGCTCGCCAATTATCTCGGCTACCGGCGCGTTGGGACCTTCAAGCCAGTCGCCATGCCGGGCGGAGCGCAGGCGATGCGGGAGCCCTGGCGCAACACGCTCGCCCATATTCTCGCTGCAATGGGCTGGCCGGCCTTCGCCGCGAATTTCGCCGAGATCGAGCTTTGTGATTTCCTCAAAAGCAAGCCGATCGACGCCATGGCGACGATGATCCGGCAAGGGCTGAACGCGCCGCCGGCGAGCTCCTGCGGGCGCCTGTTCGACGCCGTGGCCGCAGCTGTCGGCCTTTGCCGCGACGCCGCGCAGCACGAGGGCGAGGCGGCCATGCGGCTGGAGGCGCTGGTCGACGCCGACGCCTTGGCCGCAGTCGACGAGGATCTCGCTTATCCGTTCAGCATACCCAACCTCAAGGCTTCGGGCCTTCCCTATATTGAGCCGGCCGCGATGTGGCAGGCGCTGTTCGGCGACCTATATGAGAATGCTTCGCCGGCGGTCATCGCCGCGCGCTTCCATAAAGGGCTCGCGCGCGCGATCGCCGCCATGGTTCGCAAGGTGACGCTGGACGGCGAGGCGCGCGTCACGCGGCGCGTCGCGCTTTCGGGCGGCGTTTTTCAGAACCGCCCGCTCGTCGAGGAGCTTGTCGGCCGCCTCGAGAGCGACGGTTTCGAGGTTCTGACCCACGCCAAGGCGCCGGCCAATGATGGCGGCCTGTCGCTCGGCCAGGCGGCGATCGCGGCGGCGCGCCTCGCCGCCCATCACGGAGGATGAATTCATGTGCCTCGGCATACCCGGCCGGATCGTGCCATGACCGACGCCGGCTGCAAGCTGGCGACGGTCGATGTGGCCGGCGTCAAGCGCGAAATCAACATCGCCTGCATTGTTGGCGAGCGCGCCGTCGAAGACTGCGTCGGCGACTGGGTCCTCGTGCATGTCGGCTTCGCCATGAGCCTGATCGATGAGGAGGCGGCGATGGAGACTTTGCGCATCCTCGCCGAACTCGGCGAGGCGCAGCAGGAAATCGCGGCCATGCGCCGGCTCCGGCGGGATGTGACGCGCCATGCGGGGCGAAGCGGGATAAAGGAAACGAACATGGTCGAGGACAAGCGGCTTCAGGAGCTTTATCCCTTCCTCTCCGGGAAGCGGCGCGACGCCGACGATATTGAGGCCGCCCTCATCCAGTCGGTCGCGCGGAAGGCGGCGCATCACGCCGAAGTCTTCGCGGCCTTCTTCAAGGATCATGACCGATCGATCGTGGCCGCGGCGCGGACGATCGCCGCGACCTATCGCGCCGGCGGCAAGCTGCTCGCCATGGGCAATGGCGGATCAAGCTGCGACGCCGCGCATGTCGCGGTCGAGTTTCTTCATCCCGTGACCGCCGGCCGCCCGGCGCTGCCGGCGCTGAACCTCGCGGCCGATCCCGCCATGCTGACCGCAATCGGCAACGACATCGGCCAGGAGCATGTTTTCGTCCGCCAGATCATCGTCCAGGGCCGCCCGGCGATTGCCTCATCGGCCTCTCCACGAGCGGCAACTCGACCAATCTCCTGCTCGCCTTTCGCAAGGCGCGGGAGATGGGCCTCAAGACGATCGCGCTTGTCGGCGGCGACGGCGGCCGCATGCGCGAGGCCGGGCTCGACCATTGCCTGATCGCGCCGACCGACAGCATTCACCGGGCGCAGGAATGTCATGTCGCGATCTATCATATGCTGTGGGACCTCGCGCACACGCTCCTCGCCGATGATCGAGGCTCGGGTGCCGCCCAAGCCGCCCAGCATGCGGCGCAATAGGGAGGGCGGCCATGAAATATGTCGACGAGTTCCGCGATCCCGAGAAAGCCGCAGCCCTCCTCGCCGCGATCAGCGCGCTCGCGCCGCCAATCGCGCAAACGCGCGGCCGGCCGCTTCAGATCATGGAAGTCTGCGGCGGCCATACCCACACGATCTTTCGCTATGGGATCGCCAACATGCTGCCGGCGGACATCGAGCTGGTGCATGGTCCAGGCTGCCCGGTCTGCGTGCTTCCCATGGGCCGCGTCGATGATTGCGTCGCGATCGCCGAGGCGCCCGGCGTGATCTTCACGACTTTCGGCGATGCGATGCGCGTGCCGGGCTCGCGAAAAAGCCTGCTTCAGGCCAAGGCCGAGGGCGCCGACGTGCGCATGGTCTATTCGCCGCTCGACGCGCTCGCGCTCGCGCGCGACAATCCGCGCCGGGAGGTCGTGTTTTTCGGCCTTGGCTTCGAAACGACCATGCCCTCCACAGCCTTGACCGTGCTGCAGGCCGAAGCCGAGGGAATCGTCAATTTCTCCCTGTTCTGCAATCACATCACCATCATCCCGACGATCAAGGCGATCCTCGACTCGCCTGACCTCAATCTCGACGGCTTTCTTGGGCCGGGCCATGTGTCGATGGTCATCGGCGCGACGCCCTATGAGTTCATCGCGCGCCATTATCGCCGCCCGCTCGTCGTCGCAGGGTTCGAGCCGCTCGATATTCTGCATTCCATCTGGCTCGTCCTCAAGCAGATCGCCGAGGGCCGCTGCGAAATCGAAAACCAATATGGCCGCATCGCGCCGCAGGACGGCAATCCCGCCGCGCTTGACGCGATCGCCCGCGTCTTCGAGCTCCGCGAGTTTTTCGAATGGCGCGGCCTGGGCTCGATCGACCATTCGGGCGTTCGGATGCGACCGGCCTATGCGAGATATGACGCGGAGCGCAAATTCGCGATTCCCGCGCTGCATGTCGCCGATCCGAAATCCTGCCAATGCGGCGAAGTCCTGAAGGGCGTGATCAAGCCTTGGCAATGCAAGGTGTTCGGCGGCGCGTGCACGCCGGAAACGCCGCTCGGCGCCTTGATGGTCTCGTCCGAGGGAGCCTGCGCCGCCTATTATCAATATGGCGATCTGGAGGGGCTGCGCGCGAAACGCGCGGCCGACGCGGCATGACCAAGCTCGAGTCCGGCAGGCGGATGCGGCCGCAACGCAAGCTGCGCGACGGCGTGCATGTCGCGAAGGTCACGCTCGCCCATGGCGGCGGCGGCAAGGCGATGCGCGATCTCATCGACGACGTGTTCGTCTCGGTCTTCGACAATCCGACGCTCGCGCCGCTCGAGGATCAGGCGCGAATTTCCTTGAGCGACCTCGCGCGGCATGGCGACCGGCTTGCGTTCACCTCCGACTCTTTCGTTGTAGACCCGCTTGAATTTCCCGGCGGGGACATTGGCAAGCTCGCGGTCTGCGGCACGGTCAATGATCTCGCGGTCGGCGGCGCGAGGCCGCTCTATTTGTCCTGCAGCGCGATCATCGAGGAAGGCGTCGAGGTCGCGCTTCTGCGCAAGCTCGCGCGCTCCATGGCCGAGGCGGCGGCGCAGGCGGGCGTCGCCATCGTCACCGGCGACACCAAGGTCGTCGGCCATGGCTCCTGCGACAAGCTCTTTCTCAACACGGCGGGGGTGGGCGTGATTCGCGCCGGGCTCGATCTCGGCGCCGATCGCGCCGAGTCTGGCGACGTCATTCTGGTCAACGGCCTTCTCGGCGATCATGGCGCGGCCATTCTCGTCGCGCGCGGCGACCTGCGCCTCGAGACGGCGATCGAAAGCGATTGCGCCGCGCTGAACGGCCTCGTCGACGCGCTGCTCGACGCCTGCCCGGAAGTGAAATTCATTCGCGACGCGACGCGGGGAGGCCTCGCCACCGTGCTCAATGAGATCGCCGAGGCTTCGGGCGTCGGCATTGAAATCAACGAGGCGGCGGTTCCGCTGCGCGCCGAAGTGGCGGGCTTTTGCGAGATCCTCGGCCTTGATCCGCTCTATCTCGCCAATGAGGGAAAGATCGTCGTCGTGGCGCCGGCCGCAGCCGCCGAAAAGGCGCGGGCGGCGCTCGCCGCGCATCCGCTCGGCGCGAACGCCGCGATGATCGGCCATGTCACGGCGGGACCTGCCGGCCGCGTGGCGATGCAAACCAAATTTGGCGGCAAACGTATCGTCGATATGCTGGTCGGCGAGCAATTGCCGAGAATTTGTTGAGGACGCGCCGGGGCTCTGCGATGCACGAAATGGGAATTACGCAATCGATCGTCGCAATTGTCGCGGAGCAAGCCGCCGGCCGCAAGGTCACGCGGGTGACGCTCGAGATCGGCAAGCTCGCCGCGATCATGCCGGACGCGATCCGCTTTTGCTTCGACATCGTCGCGCAAGGCAGCGCGCTCGACGGCGCCGCCCTCGACATTATCGAGATTCCAGGCCGCGCCCGCTGCCTCGACTGCGACGCCGAAGTCGCGCTCACCGAAGCTTTTGGCCGATGCGCCTGCGGTTCGCAGCGGCTTGAGAGATTGGCTGGCGCGGAGCTCAACATCAAGAGCATGGAACTGGAGACGATCTGATGTGCGCCACCTGCGGATGCGACGACGAAGCCAAGGTCACGATCACCAATCTCGAGTCTGGGGCGGGCGAGGGAGGAGACGCCGCGCCGCATGCGCATGAACATCATCACCAGGACCACGATCATCACCACCAACATGATGGCCAAGACCACCATCATGATCATGATCATGATCATGATCATGATCATGCGCATGGCGATGGCCACGATCATCACCACGACCACAATCATGCGCATCGAGTTCCCGCGCCGCCTGTCGCCGCCTTGGCCGCGAAGCACGCCGTGAGCGTCAGCGTCGAACGCGCGATTCTCGCAAAAAACGACGCGATCGCGGACCGCAATCGCGCCTGGTTCGATGGGCGGGAGATTTTGGCGCTGAACCTCGTAAGCTCTCCCGGCGCCGGAAAGACCTCCCTCCTGGAACGCACCATTCGCGACCTTGGGACGGCGATGGCGATCTCGGTGATCGAAGGCGATCAGCAGACGCTCAATGACGCGCTGCGCATCAAGGCCGCGGGCGCTCCGGCCGTGCAGGTCAATACCGGAACGGGATGTCATCTTGAAGCGGATATGGTGCGCCGGGGGCTTGACGAACTGCGGCCCGCTTTCGGCTCGGTTCTCATGATCGAGAATGTCGGCAACCTTGTCTGTCCGGCTCTGTTCGATCTCGGGGAAAAGGCGAAAGTCGTGGTGCTGTCGGTGACTGAGGGCGAGGATAAGCCGCTCAAATATCCGCATATGTTCCGCGCCGCGGAGCTCATGATTCTCAGCAAGATCGATCTCTGTCCGCATGTCGATTTCGACCTCGAGCGCTGCGAAGCGATGGCGCGCGAGGTCAATCCGGGGATTCGCTCGATCAGGCTTTCGACGCGATCGGGCGACGGGCTCGCGGATTGGTACGGCTGGCTGCGCGCCGCGCGCGGGGAAGCAGGCAAATTGCCTGACGTCAGGTCTGCCGTGAAGGCTTAGGCTATCCGTTGCGGAGGGTCGAAGGCCTTGGCGACCACGCTCAAGCTTCAAGGCGGGCGCTAATTGATTTTTCAAAGGGCGGGAAAAAATCGCGCCTCGGTTCACGCGACGCTGTGGGTCAATCGGTTTTCCGCTGCGCCGCTGCGCCGTCTCCCTCGGCGCGTCTCTTGAAACGCAGGACGGCGCCGGGCGCGCGGCTGCGCGCGCTGATCCGGCTGCGCCCCGTGCCCGTCAACACATAATGGCCGCGGCTGTCGTCCCAGCGCATCAGATCCGCCTGGATGGCTCTCTGCCGCAGCACCATGGTCATCGGATCCTGAACGTGAGGCGGCGCGATGTCGCCATGCGCGTCCACCTTTTTCAAGGCCTCGATCAGTCGGCTTTCTTGGGAATTTGTCATTGCCGCCACTACATGATGCCGAATTGGGATCTCGGCAAGGGCTTTCGCCCAGGAGCTTCGCCGTTGCGGGATAGTCGCCCTAATTCTCAGCCTGGAGCCTGGCCCGGGGATTTCCGCGTCTCGGCCGCCAGCCCGCAACCTCCGCCTCGATGATTTCATTGGTTTCGAGATTGCGCCAGACGTCATCGACGCGGCGGCACGGAAAAGGAACGACATAGGTTCCGTTGTGATCGAGGCAAAGAAGTTCGGCGGGCGATCCGTCGCTTGGAAATCGATCGACGATGAACTCGGCGATCCTGTCGTTTAATGATGTCAAGTTTTGGCGCCTATCGGTTGAGAAGCGGCGACTCGGAGCGCGCTTCATCTGACGTCTCTATTCGTCTCTCGTCAAAGGATTAGAGCATAATCTCGCCCGAAAATCATTCTCCGCTTTTCGGCGCTATGCTCTAGGCAAGGTCTTCGTCGATCATCGCGATGAGCCGCGGGACGTCGAGGAGGACGAGAGCGCCGCGGGTCTTGCGCAGCAGGCCGTCGCGCTCCATCGCGCTCAGCTCCTTCGTCACCGCCTCGCGGCGCGTGCTGATGCGCCCGGCCAAATAGGCGTGGACGGGCGGCGGCGAGACGATCGCCTGCCGCGCATTGTCGCGGTCGGGCCGCGAGAGCCTGAGCAGCTCCCGAAAAAGCCTGTCGCGGACGCCGAGAGTCGTGAATTCATTGACCCGATTGGCGAGCCTGCGGACGAGCCCCGTGACAATCCGGAGCAGCTTCAGGCTGACGTCCGGGTGGGTCGTCACGATTTCGAGAAAGGTCGCCGCCGACATTTTCGCGATCGTCGCCTCGGTGACCGCCAGGACGCTCGCCGAGCGGGCCTGGCCGTCGATCGCCGCGAGCTCGCCGAAAAATCCGCCGGCGTCAATGTCGCGCAAGATGGTTTCGCGCCCGGAGATTGCGCGAATCGTGACCCGCACGACGCCGCTGATGAGAAAAAAGACGTCAGTGCCCTCGTCGTCATAATCCAGGATCCATTCACTGGCCTTGGCGCGCCGCCAGATGCAGCGCGTATCAAGGCGGCGGATCTCCTCGGCCGTCAGCGATTGGAACAGCGCGATTCGCGCAAGTGTTTCGGTTTGCCTGACCATGATCACGCGTGAGTCACGATAAGTTCATCGAGTTCGGATTGCGCGCGAAGCGCGATGATCTCGATTTCCTCGGTCACGTTCCGGATCTGCACGCGATCGCTCTCGGAGTGGGGCGTCGCGACGCCCGCCCGCGCGATCGCCGCGCGCGAGAGGATCGCCGTGCATTGGCGCTCCTTGGTCAGCCCTTCGAGCCGCGCCGCTATATTGCCGACCTCGCCGAGGAATTGGGCGGTATGCCTGCTTGCAAGTTCGCCGACCACGGCGACGCCGACATGGCAGCCGGCGCCGAACCGGAGCGGAAAGTCGAAGGCGGTCTCGCATTCTTCGTTGAGGGCGCTCAACGCGCGCCATATTATCCGCAACGCCAAAAGCGCTTGCCGGCAAGCCGTCGGCGCGTCGCAATCGGCGCCGAAAAAACACATGACGCCGTCGCCGGCGACGCTCGTCACCTGCCCGCCATGGGCTTCGACAGCATGGCAGACGGCGGCGACATAGCAGTCCACGATATAAAGCGCGTCATAGGGCAGGCGCCCGTCGGCGAGCCGCGTCGAATCCCGCAGATCAATGAAAAGCGCCGCGATCTCGCGCTCGTCGGAGCTGGCGAAGGCCGGCGGGCCGCGCCTCGGATCGAAGTTGCTTGGCGTCAGCAAAGGCGCGACGTCGACGTCGTCGCGCGGCCTCACCTGACAGGCAAGCCTCACGTTTTCATAGGCCCCGATGGCGCCCAGCGTGTTCATTTCGGCGGTATTGGGACGCGGCAAGCGCTCGAGCCCCGCCGTGACGCGCACGCGGCAGGTCGAGCATCGCCCGCGCCCGCCGCACGTCGAGATATGGGGGACGCCGGCCCATCGGCTGGCCTCAAGGATCGAATAGCCGCGCGGCGCCAGGACCTCGACGCCCCTGGGATATCTGATGGTCACGGCCCGGAAGCGCCGCTCGCGCCATTCGCGCGCGCCATTGAACGCGAAGACGCCGCCGACGAGACCCAGATAGATCAGGATCAAGCGCTCGCCGATCGCGGCGAGAGCCGCGCTTTGCGGCTTTGTCTGGACTTCGTTTCGCGCGAGGAAGCCGCGATCCTGCGCCGCTCTTGCGTCGAAGTCCCGGCCAGCGTCCACGATGCCGACAATGGCGAGGCTTGGAACCAGAGCCGCGAGCGCGGCGAGCGCCGGCAGCCATTTCTGGTACCATGTCCGCACGCGCAGCCAACTGTTCAACCCGATGCATCCGTGAATCCAAACGATGATCAGCAATATAAATTGTCGCGGCAGTCCGATGTGAGGCGACAGGTCCCAATAGCGATGGAGGATCGGAGGATAAGCTAGGTCGAGGTTGAACAGGATATGGCCGAGCCTGACATTGGTGGCGTGAATAATGACCAGCGGCGGGATCGACAGGCCGAGAAGAATCTGCAGGAGCTCGCCCATGGGGATGCGCAAGTGGCGGCGTTTCGAGATCGCGTAGAGGCCGAGCCCGCCATGGATGGCGAACGCGCCGTAAAGCGCCGCTTGTCCGACCATGGTGCGCCAGGGCCAAAGGAGCACGATCCGCAGCGCCTCCATCGCATCGAGATGAATGATCCCGACCGCATGGTTCAGGAAATGGCTCGCGGCGAAGCTGAACAAGGTGAGCCCGGTCGCGAGCCGAAGCGTCCGCTCGATCGGCGGAAAGCGGGAGCCGGCATGCGCGCCTATCGTCATGAGCGGTCCATTCGGAAATCCGGTCTGGGCCGGAGATTGGGCTGCGGAATTCACAGCCCAATCTCAACAAAAGCGGCCGCCCCGCAACAAGTTTGCGCGGGACCGCCCCCGGCTCATGGCGTGACGATGATCTCCCCGGTCATTTTGGGGTGCAATCCGCAAAAATATTCATAAGTTCCGGGTTCGGCGAAGGTGAAGGAAAACGAATCATCCGTGTCGAGCGCCTTGGAATGAAACGCCTGCTTCGCGCCGACGACGCTATGAGGAATATCGTCGTGATTGCGAAAGACGACCGCGGTTCCGGCCTTCACGGTCAGCGCATTGGGCGTGAAGGCGAAATTATCGATATTGACTTCAGCTTCCGCCGCAATGAGCGGCGAGGCCGCAAGCGCGCCAAGGCAGGCCGCGAGAAGCGATGCGTGGACCAACCCGCGCCCAGCGTGGCTTAGGCGCGTCATGTTCGGCTTCAGCATGTCGGATTTCCTTCTCATGCGTGGACTCAGCTTCCGGCGAGGGAGGAATCCGTGATGGCCAGCGCGGTCTTGCCCGGCCGATATTCGACGCGGGTGACGCCGAGCGCGGCGCGGAGTTTTTCGGCCGGCACGAGCATGGGGCCAGGAGACGGAGCGGTTCCCGGGGCCGGCTGCGGGAAGGCGGTCGATCTGGCGGTGTGAGTAATACGCAACTGAGCTGAGGCGCGCCACATAGACATA